>NZ_JBFTND010000042.1:0-84559 GCF_056397305.1 Cupriavidus sp. 05N40 | reverse complement strand
ATACCACATCGCCCACCGCAAGGCTCTGGTTGATATACGAGGATGCGCGCCCGGACACGGCTTCGCCGGTAGCCGTCATGCCGGTGGCGCGGCGCACGGAAATCGAGTAGCCGCGCCGTGCCGGCACCGTGGCCGGGCCGGTGAGGGAATACGAGCGCACCACCTCTTCGCCGCCCGGCCGCATGGCGAGCCTGATCGTCACATGCTGGCCGGGCTGGAAATCCGGCAAGYCGCCGCCATCGGCGGGCTCCAGGAAGACGGAGGTGACCTCGCGTGCTTCCCTGGCCAGGCCGGCCACGCGGAAGGCGCGATAGCCATCCCACCTGCGCCGCGCCTCGTCGAGCCCGGGCTCGCGTTCCACATTGCAGCGAAAGGCGCGCAGGGGCACCGAGCCGCTGACCGGGTCGATGCTGTCCGCGCTGATCAGTGCGTTGTAGTTGCTGTTGCCCTGGCCGGATACCGGCAAGGGACCCTGGGCGAGGGCGTCGCAGCGTTGCCACCAGCCGAACTCGCCCACCACCACGCGCGGATGCAGTCCTTCTCTCACCCTGGCGATAAAGCGGGCGCTGCCGGCGGGCGTGGTCACGCGGATTGCATCGCCGCTGGCAATGCCGCGCGCGGCCGCCAGTGCGGTCGGGATTTCCGCTTCCGGCTGCGCGGCCTTGCGCCTGAGCGAAGGCAGGCCGCGATGCTGGCTGTGGCAGTAGTAGCCGCTCTTGGCCGAGGTCAGCACAAAGGGAAAGCCCTCGCCTGCGGGGCCGGCAGCTTCGCCGGCAGGCTGGCCCGGGCGCGGCAAGGYGGGATAGCCGTGGCGCAGCAACAGTTCGGAGTACAACTCCACCAGGCCGGTCTGCGTATCGAAGGCGCGCTCGCGCGGCCTTGCCGCGTACTTCCGTTCCATGTCGGCCACGGGCACGCGGATGCCTTCGGGCTGTGCGCGCAGCCGCTCGACGCTCAGCCCGGAGGGGGCCAGCATATGGTTCCAGCCCGCTTCCAGGCTGCCGCCGAAGAAGGCCTCCGACAGCCCGAGCCTGGTCGCGAGGTCGAACACGATGTCATTGTCCGAGCGCGATTCGCCGCGCGGCGAGACCATGCGCTGGCGCAGTTGCACCAGTTGTTCCGCCTCGGCGGAGATTTCGAAGCCGATGCGCAGGCCTTCGCGCTCCCACGGCGTATTCACCGGCAGCAGGATATCGGCGTAGCGCGCGCTCGGCGTCTCGAACAGGTCGCAGTGCGCATAGAAGTCGAGGCTGCGCAGCGCCCGTTCGCCATCTTCCACGTCGGCCTGCGACAGCAGGGGATTGGTGCCGAACGCCACCAGCGTGCGCACGCTGTAAGGCTGTGCATGCAGGATGGCCCGGTAGAGATCGCGCGCGGTGACCCAGCCCTGCGCGGGCGGGCCCAGCGGCCTTTCGGCATAGCCGAGTGCCTTGGGCTTCTGCCCGGCGGGCAGCAGGCCGGAGCCGCTGACGGGGTTGTAGGGCGGCTTCTGGTAGATGCGGTTGCCGCCGTTGCGGTCGAAGCTGCCGGTCAGGGCGTACAGGCAGGCGATCGCGCGGTCGGTCTGGGTGGCGTTGTCATGCTGGCCRACGCCGGACCAGGCGTGATAGGCCACGCGCCCGGCCGAGGCGAACAAGCTGGCGGCATGGCGAATATCTCCTTCGTCCACCCAGGTCAGCTGCGCGGCCAGGGCTGCCGGGTAGCGGGCGCATTCGCCGGCATAGAGCTCGAAAGCAGGGTGGCAGCCGATGGCTGTGCCCGGTGTATTGGCGTCATCCACGCTGAACGAACCGCGCAGCGCAAGATGCTGGAAATCCTGCGCCGCCAGCGACGATGACGTCTGCGCCCGTGCAGTCTGCGCGTTCCAGACCAGGTAGGCATCGCCATCCGGCAGCCCCAGGTCGCGCCCCCGCAGGAAGCGTCCGTTGTCGCTGCGCACTAGCAGCGGGCCGTTGGTCCACTGGCGGACGAAGTCCAGGTCGAACGCGTTCGCTTCGATCAACAGGTTGGCGATCGCCATCGCCAGCGTGGCATCGGTGCCCGGCCGCACGCGCAGCCATTGGTCCGCCTGGCCGGCCAGCGCCGTTTCCCTGGGGTCGATCACCAGCAGCTTCGCGCCGGCGCGCCTGCCGGCCCCGATTGCCTCGGCCTGCGACAGCCAGGTGTTGGTCGGGTTATGACCCCATAGCACGATGAGCCCGGCATGCCGGTAGTCCGCGGTCGGCATGCCGCAGCCGAAGGTAAAGGCGTGCGCGTAGTCCTTGTGCCAGTTGCAGATCTCCGTGGCGTAGCAGGTGTTGGGGCTGCCGAAGAGCCGGATAAGGCGTTCGATCCAGTCGATGCTGTCGCTCAGCGGCGTGCCGCTGGGCGTGGTCACGGCGAAGGCCACCGACTCGGCACCGCCATCGCGCCGGGCCTGCAGCATGCGCCGGGCGATCTCCGCCAGGGCCTCTTCCCAGGAGATCCGTGCCCAGCCGGGATCGGGGTCGGTCTTGGGATGGGTGCGCCGCATCGGATAGAGGATGCGCTCCGCGCTATGGACCAGCTCGGGCGCCGACTTGCCCTTCAGGCACATGGCCTTGCCGGTGGGGTGGGCGGGATCCGGCCGCACCGATATCAGGGCGTCGTCCGCCACCACGTTCACCGTCCCGCACCGGGAGCGGCACAACGTGCAGTAGCCGTGCTTGTCTTCATTGCTCATTGCTGGTCACCGCATCTTGTCTCCTGACCGGATGCTAGCTAGCATGGCGAAGTATTTCTAATTCTTAATTTTGAAAAAGCAATATCGGAAAAATCGATGCTACCCACATTGAAGCAACTGCAGCATTTCGTGGCCATGGCCGAGTCCGGGCAGGTGTCGCGTGCGGCACTTCGCTGCCATGTGTCGCAGTCGTCGATGACGTCGTCCCTGAAGAGCCTCGAGGAGGCACTGGGCGTCCAGTTGTTCACGCGGCATGCCAGCGGCGTGCGTCTCACCGAAGCCGGCACGCGTTTCCTCCGGCATGCGCAGCAGATCGGGGATGCCGTGCTGGATGCGGTGGAGGCCATCACCGTCGCGCCGGTGGAGATCACCGGAACGGTGCGCCTGGGGGTGACCGAGACCATCACGGCCTATGTGCTCCCGGGCCTGCTGCCGGCATTCGAGCGGAAATTCCCGAAGCTCCGGCTGTCGGTGCTGGAGCGGGAGCGGCACGACATCGAGCAGGGCATCCTGGACGGCGAGATCGATATCGCCCTGCTGCTGGTGTCGAACCTGCCCGGCCTGAATCATGTCACCTGCGAAACACTGCTGCGCTCCGCGCGGCAGCTGTGGGGCCATCCGGAGCATCCCCTGATGACGGCCGAGCGCATCGGGCTGGCCGACGTGGCGCGGCATGACTACATCCTGCTCGACATGGACGAGCACATTTCCACGGTGGGCAAGTACTGGGGCCAATACGGCCTGGCGCCCGATGTTCGCTACCAGAGTTGCTCGATCGAGGCGGTGCGCAGCCTGGTGGCGGCCGGGCGCGGCGTCGCCATCCTCTCCGACCTGGTCTACCGGCCATGGTCGCTGGAGGGCCAGCGCATCGTGCGGCGCGGCATCGCCGACAAGGTGCCGTCGATGGACGTTGGCCTGGCGTGGAGGCGCGAGCCCGCCACGCCGGGCAATGTCGTTGCGCTCGCGGACTTCCTGCGCGGCGCCCTGCGCGAAAAGGCCAGGTTCTAGGTCCGGCTGCGGCATTCGGCGCTAGCCGCCGGAATTCCCGCATGCCGTGGCGAAACGGCAATTGAGCCTATGCCGGCGGGCGCGGCGCCGCCTATCCTGTCTTGTGCCGGTGCACGGCGCCTTGAGCGATACGCGTGCACCCGGGCACACCCACGACAGGAGAACACGCATGGCTGGAACCACGGTGGCGGACATGATGGCGGACATCCTGACGGTGGCCGGCGTCGAGCGCATCTACGGCCTCGTCGGCGATTCGCTGAACGGCCTGACGGATTCCCTGCGGCGCAAGAAGACCATCGAGTGGCTACACGTGCGCCACGAGGAGGTGGCGGCCTTCGCGGCTGGCGCGGAGGCCCACCTGAGCGGCAAGCTGGCGGTATGCGCCGGCAGTTGCGGCCCCGGCAACCTGCACCTGATCAACGGCCTGTTCGACGCGCACCGCAGCCGGGTGCCGGTGCTGGCCATCGCCGCGCACATCCCCAGCTCGGAGATCGGCTCGGAGTATTTCCAGGAAACCCGCCCGCAGGAGCTGTTCCGCGGCTGCAGCCACTATTGCGAGATGGTCAGCAACCCGGAAGAACTGCCGCGCATCATGCAGTCCGCCATGCGCGCCGCGCTGGGCCAGCGCGGGGTGGCGGTGATCGTGGTGCCTGGCGATATCGCCCTGATGGAAGTGCAGGCACCGGCGCTGCTGGAACTGGCCCTGCCCGAAGCGCCCGCGGCGGTGCCGCCGGCCGAGGAACTGGCGGTGACGGCGCGCCTGCTCGATACCGCCAGCAGCGTCACCCTGCTGTGCGGGCGCGGCTGCGAAGGCGCGCACGCCGAAGTGGTGGCGCTGGCGCAGCGCCTGAACGCGCCCGTGGTGCACGCGCTCGGCGGCAAGGAATTCGTCGAGTACGAGAACCCGTTCGACGTCGGCATGACCGGCCTGATCGGCTTCTCCTCGGGCTACTACGCCATGCTCGAATGCGACACGCTGCTGATGCTGGGCACGGACTTCCCGTACCGGCAGTTCTACCCGACCAAGGCCACGATCATCCAGGTGGACATCCGCGCCGAGAACCTCGGCCGCCGCTGCCGGCTGGCGCACGGGGTGGTCGGCTCGGTGAAGGAGACCATCAAGGGTCTGCTGCCGCTGCTTGGGCAAAAGAGCGACCGCGCCCACCTGGACCGCGCGCTCGAGCATTACCGCAAGGCGCGCACCGCGCTGGACGACCTTGCCACCGGCGCGCCGGGCAGCGGGCTGGTGCACCCGCAGTACCTGGCTCGCTGCATCAGCGAAAACGCGGCGCCGGATGCGGTCTTCACCTTCGACGTGGGCACGCCCACGGTATGGGCCGCGCGCTATCTCGCCATGAACGGCCAGCGCCGCCTGATCGGCTCGCTCAACCACGGCTCGATGGCCAACGCCCTGCCGCAGRCCATCGGTGCGCAGGCGCTGTTCGCGCAGCGCCAGGTGGTGGCAATGTGCGGCGACGGCGGATTTTCCATGCTGCTGGGCGATCTGCTCACGCTGCGCCAGCACAACCTGCCGGTCAAGGTGGTGATCTTCAACAACGGCAACCTCGGCTTCGTCGCCATGGAGATGAAGGCGTCGGGTTTCCTCGACACCTATACCGACATGGTCGACACCGACTTCGCCGCGATCGCCACGGCGGCGGGCATCCCCGGCATCCGGGTGGAAGACCCCGGCCTGGTGGCGCCGGCGCTGCAGGAGGCATTCAGCCGCCCCGGCCCGGTGGTAGTGGACGTCAAGACCAACCGGCTCGAACTCGCCATGCCGCCCACCATCACCACCAAGGAGGCCAAGGGCTTCAGCCTCTACCTGCTGCGCGCGATCATCGACGGGCGCGGCGGCGAGATCGTCGACCTGGCGAAGTCCAACCTGTGGCGATAGGGCAGGCGGCAGGGCCACAGGGCGGCAGGGCTTCGCTGCAGGCCATCAGCCGATGCGCGCGCCGCTGGCCTTGACGATCGGGCGCCAGGACTGGTACTCGGCCACCACGAACTTGCCGAACGACTCCGGCGTGTACTGCATCGGCTCCGCGCCCTGCATCACGAACTTCTTGCGGATGTCGGGGCGTCAGCAGACTCAGCCCCGTCAGTCGTAGTCCAGCGCGTCTTCGAGCGGGACTTCACGCTGCGGCATGAGCCGGCGCGGCGGGTGCATTCCGGTGTACAACGGAATGCGCCCGCCTGCAAGCTGGCCGCCAGGGTGGCGCGCCGCGTGCGCCAGACCATGCACGGCAGCGCCACCGCGGCGCTAACTTGCGCTAGAGTGGGAACCTCGTACAGCTTGCGTTACACATGAGGATGTCCATGGAAGCCCAGCGCCTGCAGTTCCCCGGAAGTGACGGCCAGCAACTCGCCGCGCGGCTGGATTTACCGGCCGGCCCGGTCCGCGCCTTTGCCCTGTTCGCCCATTGCTTTACTTGCGGYAAGGACGTGCTCGCGGCCACGCGCATCGCACAGGCACTCACCGCCCACGGCATCGGCGTGCTGCGCTTCGATTTCACCGGTCTTGTCGGCAGCGGCGGCGATTTCGCCAATACCAATTTTTCCTCCAACGTGGCCGACCTGCTGGCGGCGGCCGACTACCTGCGCCAGCAGCACCGCGCGCCCGCGCTGCTGATCGGCCATAGCCTCGGCGGCGCGGCCGTGCTGGCCGCGGCGCAGGGCATACCGGAGGCCAAGGCGGTGGTGACCATCGCCGCGCCCAGCGATCCGGGGCATGTGGTGGGCCTGTTCGGCGAGCACGCCGCGCGCATCGAAGCCGACGGCGAAGCCGAAGTCCAGCTTGCCGGCCGGCCGTTCCGCATCAAGCGCCAGTTCATCGAGGATGTCGGCGAGCAGAAGCTGCTCGATAGCGTGGCCAGGCTGCGCCGCGCGCTGCTGGTCATGCACGCGCCGCAGGACGATACCGTGGGCATCGACAACGCCACGCAGATCTTCATTGCGGCCAAGCATCCCAAGAGCTTCGTCTCGCTGGACCGCGCCGACCACCTGCTCACGCGCAAGGAAGACGCGGTCTACGTGGCCAATACCATTGCCGCCTGGAGCCAGCGCTACCTGGGCAGCGAGACGCTCGACATGCCGCCCGCCGTGGCCGAGGAAGGGCTGGTGCGCGTGGAAGAGACTCACACCGGCAAGTACCAGCAGCCTGTGCGGACTGCGCCACCACCGAAGGCAAGATCGACTGGATCGAGCGCGAGATCACCATGCTGGGGCCGCTCGACGAGGCCCAGCGCGCCGCCCTGCTGGAGATTGCCGACAAGTGCCCGGTGCACCGCACCCTGCATTCGGAGGTGGTGATCCGCACGCACGCGGCGGAAGCCGTGCCCAAGTAGGCCGGCGCGGCGGACCCGGACGCACCCCTCTCCCGTGCGCGGGAGGGGGGTGCGCACCAGCGCTGCGCCCCGGCCTCCGGTTCGCGCTCAGACGAAAGTCGTCTCGATCCGCGAAGCCGCCTTCAGGAACAATGTCACCGGTGTGCGCTCGCAGATCTGCGCGAGCCGCTCGCGCTCGGCCTGGCCCAGTTCCGCGCCACTTACCCTGACCTCGCGCTGGATAAAGCGCGCCTCGTCCTTGCCCTGGAACACGGCCGTCACTTCCACATCGGCCACGGGCCATTGTTTGCGCTGCATATACATCTTCAGCGTGATCGCCGTGCACGAAACCAGGCCGGACAGCACGAAAGCGAACGGAGCCGGGCCCTGGTCCGTGCCGCCGAGGCTGGCGGATTCGTCGCCGCTCAGCGCATGGCTGCCGGCCTGCAGGTGCACGAGGTAATTGGCATCGGCCGGGCCGAGCCGGGCGGTGGCTTTGGAATTTGACATGGCTTGTGCGGAGTCGAAGTTGCAGGTGGGTAGCAGGGGCCTGGCCGGGTTTCTGGCTGGCGCAAGCATTTTCTCTTCCAAATCAAGGGCTTGAGCTCTTCAGTCAGCGGCCGGCCGGGAAAGCCGGAGACTGATTGTAACCATGCCGCCGCCGGGCCGCACAAGATATGGCGGAGCAGGGACATGCCCGGGCCGCGCCACGCTCCGGATCGATGCCGGGCTGATCCGTTCGTATCACCATAGTGGTGCAATTGAACCGTCTGTTTCCTTGTTGCGGTGAAAAACACGAGTGTTTCATGGTTATCCATGATGGAACAAATGTTGCTCAGTGACTAGCATCTGAAACGATGACGGATCCCGTATCCGCTAGACAAGGAGCGATCGATGAAAGCAGTGGAAGCGACGAAGGCGACGAAGGCGATGAGGCTGGCTGCGCTGGGCATGGCGATGGYGGCCGCCGCGCTCGGCGCGGGTGCGGCCCGGGCGGCGGACGCGGCGGCCGGCTCGACGCTGGGCAAGATCAAGGAGTCGGGGGCGATCGCGATCGGGCACCGTACCTCGTCGATCCCGTTCTCGTTCTATGACGGCAGCCAGAAGGTGGTCGGCTTCTCGCAGGACATCTGCGACAAGGTCATCGCCGAAGTCAGGAAGCAGACGGGCGTGGCAAACCTGCAGGTGCGCATGGTGCCGGTGACCTCGCAGAACCGCATCTCGCTGGTGCAGAACGGCACGGTGGACCTGGAGTGCGGCGTGACCACCAACCTGAAGGCACGGCAGCAGCAGGTGGCATTCTCGACCACCTTCTTCGTGGCGGGCACGCGCCTGCTGGTCAAGAAGGGCAGCCCGGTGCAGGACTTCGGCGACCTGTCCGGCAAGGCGGTGGTGACCAATGCCGGCACGACGTCCGAGCGCATCCTGCGCAAGCTCAATGACGAGAAGAAGGCCAACATCACCATCCAGAGCGCCAAGGACTATGGCGAGTCATTCCTGATCCTGCAATCGGGCCGGGTGGCTGCCTTCATGATGGACGACGTGCTGCTGTCCGGCGTCAAGACGCTGGCGCCGGCGCCGGCGGACTGGACCGTGGTGGGCACGCCGCAGTCGTTCGAGGCCTACGGCTTCATGATGCGCAAGGACGATCCGGAGTTCAAGAAGCTGGTCGACGGCGTGATCACCGGGCTGATGAAGAGCGGCGAGATCCGGTCGATGTACGACAAATGGTTCAACAAGCCGATCCCGCCGAAGAACGTCAGTTTCGAGTTCCCGATGAGCGCGGCTGTCAAGAAGGCCTACGAGCAACCCAGCGACGAGGCCTTCGAGTAAGGCCCGTTCGCGCGGGGGCGTCCATCGGGGCGTCCACCGGGGCCGTCCGTCACGGCCGCTTGGCGGGCACGTAGGCGCCGGTCTGGTGGAGCTGCCCCTCCGCCAGCTCGAGCGCCTTGATCGCGCCCTTGCCCTTCTTCGCCAGCAGTTGTTCCACGAGCGCCTCGGCCAGCGCCACGCCGGCGGCGATCGAGGGAAAGAACGAGGGACTGTCGAGCGAGAAGAGCAGGGTGCAGTCGGCCTGCAGGGCGATGGGGGCGACGGTGCTGTCGGTCAGGGCGATGACGCGGCAGCCGGCCTCGCGCGCCGCGCTGGCCACGCGGATGCTCTCCTGCGAATACGGCGCGAAGCTGGCGACCACCACCGCATCCTTCGGCGCCAGCGCGCGCAGTTCCATCTCCAGCGTGCCTGCATCGCCGCGGATCAGGTGCACCGGGGCGCGGAACAGCCGGTAGAGATAGTGAAACGTAAAGGCGATCGGATAGCAGGAGCGGAAACCGGCGACATGGACGGCGGGCGCGGCGCCGATCAGCTCGGTCGCGCGCGGCATCGCTTCGGCATTGCCGGCACCGGTGCGGTCCAGGTTGCGGTGCTGGGTCTCCAGCATCTCGGCCAGCATCCGTGTCGAGCCGCTTTCCCGTACCACCTTCCTGGCGCGCTTGGCGTAGGGCTGGGGACCGCCGCGCAGCGACTCCACGAAGAGCTCGCGCAGGCCCTGCCAGCCGTCGAAACCGAGGAACTGCGCCAGGCGCACCAGCGTGGCCGGCTGCACGCCGGCATCCGCGGCGATCTTGCGCATGGAGAGCATGGGCACTTCCTGCGGATGGTCCAGCAGGTAGCGCGCACCGCCCTGGAACTGCGTGCTGAGCGAGGCGAAGGTCTCGCGCAGGTGGGCCTGCAGGTCGTCCAGGCTTTGGGGCGGCAGGGGGCTTTCGGTCGGCATCGGCGTTCTGGAATGAGGAGATGCAACGATTGTTGCACAATCGGTGGCGACGTGCTTCCTGCTTCTGCTTGCGACGGTTCGCGGCGCATGGAATCGAATGAATCTTTCGTGTCGATACAAGAAACATATGTTGCATACGCGGCGACGTTTTCTTATACTTTCCCCAGCCGGCAACTCCGCCTGACTCCGTACCGCACATCATGACCAAAGTCTTCCACCGCAATCCGCGCCAGGCGCTTGCAGTCGCCGTAGCCGGCAAGGGCATCGAACTGACCGACAGCAACGGCAAGCGCTATCTCGACGCTTCCGGGGGCGCGGCGGTGTCTTGCCTGGGCCACGGCCATCCGCGCGTGATCGAGGCCATCAAGCAGCAGCTCGACACCATTGCCTACGCACATACGTCGTTCTTCACCACCGAAGTGTCCGAGGAACTGGCGGATACGCTGGCGCGCGCCGCGCCGGGCGACCTGGACCATGTGTACTTTGTCTCCGGTGGCTCCGAGGCGGTGGAGGCGGCGCTGAAGCTGGCCCGGCAGTATTTCGTGGAGATCGGGCAGCCTGCGCGCCGGCACTTCATTGCGCGCCGCCAGAGCTACCATGGCAATACGCTGGGCGCCCTGGCCATCGGCGGCAACGCATGGCGGCGCGAACCGTTCCTGCCGTTGCTGGTGCCGGCGCACCATGTCTCGCCGTGCTACGCCTACCGCGACCAGCACGCGGGCGAGACCGGCCAGCAATACGCGCAGCGCCTGGCCGATGAACTGGAGGCCAAGATCCTGGAACTGGGGCCGGACAGCGTGGCCGCCTTCGTGGCGGAAACGGTGGTGGGCGCCACCGCGGGCGCGGTGCCGCCCGTGGCCGACTACCTCAGGCGCATCCGCGGGGTGTGCGACAAGTACGGCGTGCTGCTGATCCTGGACGAGGTGATGGCGGGAATGGGCCGCACCGGCTACCTCTTCGCCTGCGAGGAGGACGGCGTGGTGCCCGATATCGTGACCATCGCCAAGGGCCTSGGCGCSGGTTACCAGCCGATYGGCGCGATGMTGTCSACSMGCCGYATCTAYGAMGCCATCGTCGGCGGCAGCGGYTTCTTCCAGCACGGCCATACCTATATCGGCCACGCCACGGCGTGCGCGGCGGCACTCGCGGTGCAGCGCACGATCGCCGGGGAGAACCTGCTCGACAACGTGCTGGCCCGCGGCGAGCAGTTGCGCGCCCGGCTGCGCGAAGCGCTGGGAGAGCACCCGCATGTGGGCGACATCCGCGGTCGCGGGCTGTTCGTCGGCGTCGAGTTCGTCGCCGACCGCGCCAGCAAGGCCACGCTGGATCCGGCCCTGAAGACGCACGCGCGGCTCAAGTCGGCCGCCATGCAGAACGGCCTGCTGGTGTACCCGATGGGCGGCACGGTGGACGGCGTACATGGCGACCACGTCCTGTTCGCGCCGCCGTTCATCTGCTCGGCGCAGGACATCGACAGCATCGTCGAGCGGTTCGCCGAATCGGTGGCGGCGGTCCTGCCGGGCTGAAGCAGGACGTCCGGCGCGGCCCCGCGCAGGCGCCTTGCCTGTGCGCGGGACGCCGCTTGCCGCCGCCTGCGCCTTGTCTGTCGGGCGCGAGGCACGTCCGAGGCACGTCCGGGGCACGTCCGGGGCACGTCCGGGGCACGTCCGGGGCAAGGGATGCGGCTACACTGGACACACACTTCGCCCGCCGGGAGCGGCCATGGACGCCACCCAGGTCTTGCCTTTGCTGCTGCACTTCGACCAGCATCTGGGCAGCGCCATCGCCGACTACGGCACGCTGGTCTACGGCATTCTCTTCGCCATCGTCTTCTGCGAGATCGGTCTGCTGCCGCTGTTCTTCCTGCCGGGCGATCCGCTGCTGTTCATCTGCGGCGCGTTCTGCGCTTCGGGCGCGCTGCAGTTGTGGGTATTGCTGCCGCTGCTGCTGGTTGCCGCGGCGGCGGGCAGCCTGCTGAACTACGCCATCGGCCGCGCCATCGGCACGCGCGTGCTGGCCGGCCACCATCGCTGGATCCACCGCGACGCGCTGCGCAGGACACATGATTTCTACCAGCGCCATGGCGGCCTGACCTTGCTGATGTCACCGTTCGTGGCCGTGGTGCGCACGTTCGCGCCCTTCGTGGCGGGCGTCTCCGCCATGCCGGCGGCGCGCTTCGCGCTCGCGGCAGGCACGGGCGCGGTCTTGTGGGGGGTCTCGCTGCTGGTGGGCGGCTACCTGTTCGGCAACGTGCCGCTGGTGCGCGATCATATGAGCGCGCTGGTGCTGCTTGGCCTCGCGCTCGGCCTCGGCTCGCTGGCGGTTGCCGGCCTCTGGCGCGCCGTGCGCGGGCGCCTGGGCGTGCGCGGCTGAGGCGTCCCGCAGCCTGGCGCTGAAGGCGGACGCTGTCCTGCATGGCCGGGCCCGCGCGGCGGTCCGGCCGGCGCGATGTCGGCCCGGAGGCCCCAGGACCCATCGATTTCCTGTCCGGTCTTCTTCCCGTCTTCTTTTGGTCTTCTTCCCGTCCACTTCGCCACCTTCATCGTTTTGTCATCAGCGCCACCCAGAATGCGCTCACTGTTTATGCAAGGAGAGTGGGATGACGCATGCAATCGAAGTGCGCGGCTTGTCCAAGGCGTTCCAGGCGGGACGCAAGGCGCTGGACAATGTCGGCCTTTCCGTCGCCCCGGGTGAAATGGTGGCGCTGCTGGGCGCCTCCGGCTCCGGCAAGTCCACGCTGCTGCGCCATGTGGCCGGTTTCGTGGCCGGCGATGCCGGCGCCGGCGAGGTGCTGGTCAACGGCCGCGTCATCCAGCGGGATGGCCGCCTGGCGCGCGACGTGCGCGGCGCGCGCGCCGAGATCGGCTTCGTGTTCCAGCAGTTCAACCTGGTGGGGCGCCTGCCGGTGATCACCAATGTGCTGACCGGCATGTTGCCGCGCATACCGCTGTGGCGCAGCCTGGTCCGGTATTTCAGGAACGAGGAAATCGACGCCGGCCTGGAAGCGCTTGCCCAGGTTGGTATAGACGACTATGCGTTTCGACGGGCGTCGACCCTGTCCGGCGGACAGCAGCAGCGCGCGGCGATTGCCCGCACGCTGGTGCAGAACGCGCGCGTGATCCTGGCCGACGAGCCCATCGCCTCGCTCGATCCCGAGTCGGCGCGCCGCGTGATGGAGTTGCTGGCCCAGATCAACCGCACGCGCAAGGTGGCCGTGGTGGTGTCGCTGCACCAGGTGGACGTGGCGATGCGCTACTGCACCCGCGTGGTGGCGCTGCGCCAGGGCAGGGTGGTCTACGACGGCCCTTCGGCGGCGCTGACCCCCGGCATGCTGCGCGACCTCTATGGCACCGAGGCGGCCGAGTTGCTGCCGCACGGCGCCGGGCTGGAAACCGAGGCTCCCGGCCTCGTTCCGGCCGGCCTCGCCATCGCCTGACATCGCGCGCTTCGGCATCGATTCCCGAGCTTTTCTCGTAGCGCTTTCGCAAGTCTCACCGCAAGCAACCCTAACCAAGCATCCCCCGGAGCTATTCATGCTGCGCAGAACCTTTGTTGCCCTGATCGTCACCGGCGCCGCCGGCGCCTTCGCGCTGCCCGCCCTCGCCCAGGAAGGCAAGACCATCAACATGGGCTTTATCTCGACCGAGACGTCGTCCAACCTGAAGTCGGCCTGGCAGCCCGTGATCGACGACCTCAGCAAGCAGCTGGGCGTGCAGGTCAAGCCCTTCTTCGCCTCCGACTACGCCGGCATCATCGAAGCCATGCGCTTCAACAAGGTGCAGGTTGCCTGGTTCGGCAACAAGTCGGCCATCGAGGCGGTGGACCGCGCCAACGGCGAAGTGTTCGCCTCGGTGATCGACAAGGACGGCAATCCGGGCTACTGGTCGCTGCTGATCGTCAACAAGGACAGCGACCTGAAGTCGGTCGAAGACGTGATCAAGAACGGCAAGTCGCTGAGCTACGGCGCCGGCGATCCGAACTCGACCTCCGGCACCGCCGTGCCCGGACACTACCTGTGGGGCGCGCGCAACCTCGAGCCGAAGACGCTGTTCAAGACGGTGCGCGTGAGCAACCACGAGACCAACCTGCTGTCGGTGATGAACAAGCAGGTCGACGTGGCGGTGAACAACACCGAGAACATGGAGCGCTATCGCATCAATACCGGCAAGAACGCCTATGACCAGGTGCGCGTGCTGTGGAAGTCGCCGCTGATCCCGGCCGATCCGCTGGTCTACCGCAAGGACCTGCCGGCCGACGTCAAGACCAGGATCAAGGCCTTCTTCGTCAACTACGGCAAGGGCGCCGACGCTGCCCGCGAGAAAGCCAACCTGGCGCCGCTGACCTACCAGGGCTTCCGTGCCTCCTCCGATGCCCAGCTGGTGCCGATCCGCCAGATCGAGCTGGCCAAGGAAAAGAGCAAGATCGAGTCCGACACCACGCTGGCTGGCGCCGACAAGGACAAGCGCCTTGCCGATGTCACCCGCAAGCTGGCCGAGCTGGACAAGCTCGCAGCCACCAGCGCCCAGTAAGCGCGCAACGCCCGAACCGCGCCTTGCCGCCGCGCCGCGCAGTCTTGCTTCACCCCGGTTTTCCCGCGCCTTCGCGCTTTTCGTCTTTATGCATCGACCCGCCAGCCCATCCATGATCCCAGCCACCTCGCCCCGCGCCGCGCGCCCGCCGCGCGCCAGCCTGCCAGTCCTGCTCGTGTGGGCGGTGGTACTCGCGCTGCTGGCGCTGTCGTGGCAAGGCGCCGACATGCGTCCGCTCGACCTGCTGAGCGATTCCGGCAACATGGCCAGGTTCGCCGCCGACTTCTTTCCGCCGAGCTTCCGCGACTGGCGCATCTACCTCGACGAGATGGTGGTGACCGTACAGATCGCCATCTGGGGCACCTTCATGGCCGTGGTGGTGGCAGTGCCGCTGGGCCTGGCCTGCTCGGCCAATATCGTGCCGGGCTGGGTCTACCAGCCGATGCGCCGCGTGATGGACTCCTGCCGCGCCATCAATGAAATGGTGTTCGCCATGCTGTTCATCGTCGCGGTGGGGCTGGGCCCCTTCGCCGGCGTGCTGGCGCTGTGGGTGCACACCACCGGCGTGCTGGCCAAGCTGTTTTCCGAGGCGGTCGAAGCGATCGATCCGCGCCCGGTCGAAGGCGTGCGCGCCACCGGCGCCGGCGCGCTGGAAGAAATCGTCTACGGCGTGATCCCGCAGGTATTGCCCCTGTGGATCTCGTATGCGCTGTATCGTTTCGAATCCAATGTGCGCTCCGCTTCGGTGGTGGGCATCGTTGGCGCCGGCGGCATCGGCACGGTGCTGTGGGAAATCATCCGCAGCTTCCAGTACGCCGAGACGTGTGCCGTGATGATCATCATCGTTGCCTTCGTCACCGCCATCGACCTGCTGTCCGCCCAGATCCGCAAGGCGCTGGTCTGACTCCGGCATCACCGCGCGCGGCGCAGCAGGGCGCCGGCGCGGGCTTTTCCACACGACACCTCTGTTCATGACCATCCTCAGGCGCATCGAAATCCTCTTCTCCGGCCACGGCGCCAGCTTCTACGGCGGAGAGTCCATCACCCAGACCGAGCACGCGCTGCAGTGCGCGCACCTGGCCGAGCAGGCCGGCGATCCCGAGCCGCTGGTGGTCGCCAGCCTGCTGCACGATCTCGGCCACCTCGTGATGGCGGAGGACAGCACCACCGACATGCGCCACCAGGAAGTCGGCGCCGACCTGCTGGCGGTCGGCTTTGGCCCGGACGTGACCGAGCCGATCCGCCTGCACGTGGCCGCCAAGCGCTACCTGTGCGCCATCGAGCCCGCCTACCAGGCCGCATTGTCGCCGGCCTCGCAGCAAAGCCTTGCGCTGCAAGGTGGCCCCTTCGATGCGACCCAGGCCAACGCCTTCGCCGCGCATCCCCATGGCGCGGCGGCGGTGCGCCTGCGGCGCTACGACGATCTCGCCAAGGTGGTTGGCCTCGTCACGCCGCCGCTGGAGCACTATCTGCCCATGGTCGAGCGCTGCATCCGCCGGCCTGCCCAGGCTTGAAACACGCGAGGAAAAACCGGATATGGACAAGCCGGATATGGACAAGCGGGATACGGACAAGCCGGCCGGCCACCTGACGCTGCACGAGGTCAGCGGAACCGACGCCGAACTGGAACAGGTGGCCGCCTTGCTGTCGGAGATGGACGGCGAAGCACCGCTGCCCCTGGCGCGCATGCGCGCGCTGTTTGCGCGGCTGCGGACCATGCCGGATTACCGCTGCTATCTGATGCTCGGCGCCGGCGGCGTGCCGCTGGGTACCTTCTGCCTGCTGGTGTTTCCCGTGCTGGCGCACCAAGGGCGCAATGAAGCCATCGTCGAGAGCGTGGTGGTCACGCAGGCCGCGCGCGGCGGCGGAGTCGGGTCGGCGATGATGCACGCCGCGATGCGGCTGGCGCGCGAGGCGGGGGCGGACAAGCTGGCCTTGTCGTCGAATGCGCGGCGGCTGCAGGCGCACCAGTTCTATCGGCGGCTGGGGTTCCGGGAGCACGGGATCAGCTTCAGCATCGAGTTGGCGGGGGATTGAGGGGGGGCCAACCGCGGAAGTAACCTTGCCGCCATGCGGCAGATCATCCCGGATGCCCATCCTTGCGCTTGCGCTCAAGCTCTGGCGAAACCGGCCGCGCGGCAACAATGTGCCTTATGTCCCGGCGTGGCGCTTCGAGGGCGACATCGAAGACACGGCGGCACTGCGGGGCTGGCTGCTGGAACGCGCCGGCACCTTGCCGTAGCCTGGCGCGCGCGGCACGCCAGCGGCGGCCCGGCTCAGGAACGTCTGGCCGCGGCCAGTTCGTCTTCGGCGGCACCCGCATAACCGGCATCGCGCACGATCTCCGCCAGCACAGCCGCCGCCGCCTCCAGCGGCCCGCTATTGTCGAGCCCGGTAAAGCGGCATCCCGCCGGCACCGCGAACGGCTCGGCGGCGCGCGCCAGGCGCCGGGCGATATCGTCTTCGTCTTCGCGTCCGCGCTGGCGCAAACGCTGCGCCAGCACCTGCGGGCGCACGCTGACCTGCACCGCGTGCAGGGCGGGATAGCGTGCGCATGCATCGGGCAGGTATTCGCGCGAGCCGTTGACGACCACGCACATGCCTTGCGCGAGCCAGCTGTCGAGTTCGATGCCGATGCCGTAGCGCAGGCCGTGGCTGTCCCACTGCAGAGCGAAGCAGCCGAGCGCGGCACGGCGATCGAATTCGGCGGGCGTGATCGGCACGCTGGCTTCGTCTGCGTTGCTGGCGCGCGTGATGTAGCGATGTGCGATCAGGACGCGCTCGTCGGGCCGGAGCCGGTCGCGCAGGGCGCGCAGCAGCGAATCCTTGCCGCTGCCCGAAGGCCCCATCAGGTAGATCAGCTGCCGCCCGGCGCGGCAATCCGGTGGCGCGGCGGTCATGCCGCCTCCGGCCGCAGGGCGGCACCGGCGGCGTCGGTCGTGCTGCCGTCGAAGCCGTAGTGGCGCGCGGCCACGAAGGGCGCGTCCGGAGCCGGCTGGACGAACAGGCTGATGTCGCGCACCGGCATCGGAACGTCCAGCAGGTGGCTGGCGTGCGCTTGCAGCAGCGCGGCGGCGGCAGCCTGGTCCGGCTCGTCGAGCATGCCGCTCAGCGTGATATGGAAGATAAAGGTCTCGAAGGCATACGGGTAGCCCCAGGCGGCGAGCATGCGGCGTGCTTCGGGCCCCAGCGCCTCGGGCCTGCGGCGCGCGATTTCTTCGCCGCTGGGCGGGGCGCGGAACGCGTCGAACTCGCGCACGGYGGCATCGGCCAGCGCGTGCATGCGGGCGTTGGCGCCGGTGTCGTCGCCGAGGCACCAGGCCAGGAAGCCGCGCAGGTTGCGCAGCGCCAGCGGCACGGCGAACGGCTGACGTCCGGGCGCGAAAGCGCGCAGGGCGGCGTCCAGTCCGTCAGGGGTGCGGCCGGGCGCGAGCCGGAACGGGGCCTTGAGCGTGGCGTGCAGGCCGTATTGCGCGGGAGCGCGGGTCCATTGCACCAGGCGGGGATCGTCGCTGATGCGGGCCACCGGGGCGCAGGTCTCGGCGCTGCGGCCGAGCCAGCGGGCGCCGAAATCGCGCCACGGCGCGGCCGGGGTGAGGTAGATGGCGTAGCGGTACGCGTGCGGCAACTGGCTCGGCGTCATGGGCAAGGGCCTCAGGCGGCGCGCCGTTCGCCGCTGGCCTGGCGCAGCGGGAAGGCACGTGTGGCGTGATGCAGGATCCCGCCCACGATGGTGGCGCAGACCTGGGGCAGGGCAGGGTTGCTGTCGTCGACAAGGATGGCGTCGGCGCGCAGGCCCGGGCCCAGCGCGCCGCGGTCGCCCAGGCCGGCGGCGCGGGCCGGATTGCGCGAGACCAGGTCCCACGCGGCCGGCAGCGGCAGCACGCCGAGCTGCGCAATGCGGAAGGCGGCCTGCAGCGGCGCGGGGTAGTAGTAGTCGGAGGCAAGCACGTCGCACAGGCCGGCGGCGACCATCTCGGTGGCATCCGGCGCGCCGGTGTGGCTGCCGCCACGGATCACGTTGGGCGCGCCGAACACGGTATGGTTGCGCAGCGCGCGCGCGGCGCGCGCCACCTCCACGGTGAGCGGAAACTCGGCGACGGTGCAGCCTTGCTGGTGGAAGCCCTGGCGCGTGGCGGCGTCGCCGTCGTCATGGGATGCCACCTGCAGGCCGGCGGCGCGGGCGGCGGCGATCAGGCGGCCCACCGCCGCGGGTACCTCGTGGCCTTTTGCCCGGGCCTGCTCCAGGCGCTGGCCGAAAGTGGCCGGGTCGCACTCGGCGCGCTCGGCGTAGGCGGCGAGCTTGCGCGTGTCCTGCATGCGCCTGAGCATCTGCGGCAGGTGATCGTTGATGGCCAGGAAGCGCACCTTGCCGCTGGCGATCCACTCGAGCGCGATGTCGAGGCCGGCCAGGTGGTGCGCCTCGAAGCGCAGGTGCACGTGATGCTGGGCGCCCAGCGCGCCACGCATGCGTTCGAGTCCTTCGAACATGCGCTGCGCATAGGCCTCGCCGCGCAGCCCGCCTTCCCACGACAGCGTGACGCCGTGCAGTTCGGTGGTGATGCCGTGCGCCAGCAATTGCCGGTCCACGTCGAACAGGGCGCCGTCATAGGGGAAGCTGACCCCGGGGCGCGGCATCACCGCGCGCTCGAAGGCGTCGCCGTGGATGTCGACGATGCCGGGCAGCACCAGCAGGTCGCCAGCATCGAGCGAGGGGCCGGCGGCGCCGGGCATGCCGATGCAGCCGTCGCGGAACGCGAGGTCGGCCGGCGCGATGCCGTTGGGGGTGAGGACGCGCCGGCCGCTGAGGCCGGCGAGGGTGGGGTGCAGTGCGTGATTGGAGTTCATGCTGGCGACCTTAGCGCGGGCAGATGACAAGCGGATGTCTAGACCAATTGTGTTGTGCTGGCAATGCGTTCGTGGTGCTGTCGGCGGCCATGCGCAATCGGGCATTGGCCGCGCGGATCGTGCAGATTATGCCGTTTATGCAGGCCATGTGGCTGGCGCGGCCGTCAATCCTGGTCGGCCACCGTCAGCTGCACCCAGTCACCGGCGAAGCGCGCCACGCTGTAGTGCAGCGGCACGCCGTCGGCATCGACGTTGAGGGCCTCCACCTGCAGGATGGGCCGCGTCTTGGGCTGGCTGAGCTGGCGGGCCACCGGCGCCGACGGCATGGCCGCGGTGATGCGCGACCATTTCCGTGTGTAGTCGGCGACGCCGAAATGCGCGAGCGCCTTGGAGATCGACTGGCGTGCGCGCAATTGCGCTTCGAGTTCCGGGAAACGCGCGGCGTCGAAGTAGTGCTCGGCCACGTCGATGGTGCGGGCCTCGGCCTTGCCGAGCATCTGCACGCGCAGCACCGGGGCGTTGCGCGGCAACCCGAGGTGCCTGGCGATCTCGGGCGCGCGCAAGGTCTGCGACTCGATCACCTCGATATGGCCGCGCATGCCCTGGCTGGCCAGGTTCTGCGAAAAGCGCGTGCGCCGCCCGATGGCGTAGTCGATCGCGTGTTCCTGCACGAAGGTGCCGCGGCCTTGCTCGATGYGCACCAGGCCGTTCTGCTCCAGTTCGCCCATGGCGCGCCGGATGGTGTGGCGGTTGACGGCGAAACGGCTGGCCAGCTCCGGCTCGGGCGGCAGGCGCTCGCCCGGCTCATAGAGCTTGTTGCGGATGTCGAGGGCAAGGGCCTCGCCGATCTGGCGCCATACCGCAACTCCCGAACCCCGTTCGACTTCCTGTTCCACCATCTTGTCCTGCCCCTTCGTCATCCTGCGTTCATCATCGGCATGCTTCAATGGGATGCGATTGTGCCTCAACGGCGCCGTCCCGTGCATGGTACCGGGCGGGATGGGCGGCCGTCACGAAAGCTTCATCTGGCTGTGTTCTAGTTCGGCCCATGGATGGTATTCTACATCTAAACGTATAGACGTATAGGGGATGTACAGATGGATCGGACCGAGACCGGAAGCACCGCCCGCGCCGCAGGCGACACCAGCCCGGCCCATGCCGGGCACGCCGCGCGCGCCGCCTGGCTGCGCGAGCTGGCCCTGGCGGCGCCGGAGGCGCTCGAGCAGGCATTCGGACAGCTAGGCACGGTGCCCGCGCACCGCATGCTGCGCAAGCCCGAGAGCGGCATGGCCATGGCGCGCGCACGCGCCGGCGGCACCGGCGCCCAGTTCAACCTGGGCGAAGTCAGCGTCACGCGCTGTGCGGTGACGATGGAGTCGGACACCGGCGGCGTGGTCGGCGTGGGCTATGTACAGGGCCGCACGCACCGCCAGGCGGAACGGATCGCCGTGCTGGACGCGCTGCTGCAGTTGCCGGGCTGGCACGAGCGCGTGCAGGCGGCAGTCATTGCGCCGCTGGCGCAGGCTCGCGTGGCGCGCAGCGCGCACCAGGCGGCGGTGGCGGCACAGACCAAGGTGGAGTTCTTTACGATGGTGCGCGGAGAAGACTGAGATGCCAGGCCAAGCAAATGCCGCAGCTGCGGCAGGTTACGACAACGCGGCCGCAGGCCGCGCCGGCGCGGCGATGCTGCTGCCCGGCTTTGACGATGCCGTGCAATCGGCGCAGCGCATCTTCCGTGCCGCGCTGGATGCGATGTCGCGTCCCGGCACCGTGCGCGAACTGGCCGAGCCCTGCGGCGTGCCGCAGGGCTTGTCGCCGGCGCTGAGCGCGCTGCTGCTGACGCTGGCGGATGCCGATACGCCCGTGTGGCTGCCGCCCGGCACGCCCGATGCCGTGCGYGCCTTCCTGCGTTTTCATTGCGGCTGCCCGCTGGTGGACGACGCGGGGCAGGCTGCCTTCGTGGCGGTGCCGGCCGGCTGCGTGGCCCCGGCGCTGGCAGCCTGCGCGCAGGGCGATCCGGCCTACCCGGACCGCTCGGCCACGCTGCTGCTGGAAGTGGCATCGCTGTCGGACGGCCCGGCGGTGACGCTGCGCGGCCCCGGCATCGAGCATGAGGCCACGCTCGCCGCGCAAGGCCTGCCGGCGGACTTCTGGACCCAGTGGCACGCCAACCAGGCGCGTTTCCCGCTGGGCGTCGACGTGCTGCTGACCAGCGGCCACGCCCTGAGCGCGTTGCCACGCACCACCCAAGCGGAGCTCTGATATGTACGTAGCCGTCAAAGGTGGCGAACGCGCCATCCTCAATTCCTATCGCATGCTCGACGACTACCGCCGCGGCGACCGCGCCGTGCCGGAGCTGACGCTGGCGCAGGTGCGCGAGCAGATGCCGCTGGCGGTGTCGCGCGTGATGGCCGAGGGCTCGCTGTACGATCCGCACCTCGCCGCGCTGGCCATCAAGCAGGCCGCGGGCGACCTGATCGAAGCCGTGTTCCTGCTGCGCGCCTACCGCACCACGCTGCCGCGCTTCGGCTATAGCGCGCCACTCGATACCGGCGCCATGCGCCTGCAGCGCCGGATCTCGTCCACCTTCAAGGATGTGCCGGGCGGCCAGGTACTCGGGCCGACCTACGACTACACCCAGCGCCTGCTCGATTTCACGCTGGAGGCCGAGCGCGACCACGCGCCGCTGCCGCCCGCGCAGTCCACGCTGGACGCGCGCATGCCGCGCGTGACCGACCTGCTGCGCCAGGAAGCGCTGATCGAGCCGGAGACCGTGCCGGCCGGCGACCCCGCGCCGCCCGACCTGACGCGCGAGCCGCTGGAACTGCCCGCGGCGCGCCCCGCGCGGCTGCAGAACCTGGCGCGCGCCGATGAGGGCTTCCTGCTGTCGATGGGCTATTCCACCCAGCGTGGCTACGGCAACTCGCACCCGTTCGCGGCGGAGATCCGCTACGGCGATGTCGAGGTCGAGCTGTTCGTGGAGGAACTCGGCTTTGCCGTGACCATCGGCGAGATCGAGGTCACCGAATGCCAGATGGTCAGCCAGTTCGCCGGCAACGCGCAGGAGGGACCGAGTTTCACGCGCGGCTACGGCCTGGTGTTCGGCTACGGCGAGCGCAAGGCCATGTCGATGGCGCTGGCCGACCGCGCCATGCGCGCCGCCGAGCTGGGCGAGGCTGCCGACGCGCCCGCCAATGACATCGAGTTCATGCTTTACCACAGCGACAACGTGGAAGCTTCCGGCTTCACGCAGCATCTGAAGCGAGCGCGCGCAGGCGGCGCCGGCCCGGGCCGAAGCGGCGCAAGCCGCCGCGGCTCCCGCCGACGGCACGCAAGCGCAGGAGGCACTCGCATCATGACCAACGCCAGCACGAACACAACCACGAACACGAACACGAACACCAGCGCCACGGCCGACGCCGCCGTGCGCGACGAGCACTACAACTTCGGCTATCTCGACGAATCCACCAAGCGCATGCTGCGCCGCGCGCTGCTCAAGGCGGTGGCGATTCCCGGCTACCAGGTGCCGTTCGGCAGCCGCGAGATGCCGCTGCCCTATGGCTGGGGCACCGGCGGCATCCAGGTCACGGCTTCCATCATCGGCAGCGACGACGTGCTCAAGGTGATCGACCAGGGCTCGGACGACACCACCAACGCCATCAACATCCGCCGCTTCTTCGGCCGCGTCACGGGCGTGCGCGCCACCGAGCGCACCGCCGAGGCCACCATCGTGCAGACCCGCCACCGCATCCCCGAGACGCCGCTGGCGGCCGGGCAGATCATGGTGTTCCAGGTGCCGATCCCCGAGCCGCTGCGCTGGCTGGAGCCGAGCGAGACCGAGACGCGCACCATGCACGCGCTGGCCGAGTACGGCGCCATGCACGTCAAGCTGTACGAGGACATCGCGCGCCACGGCCGCATCGCCACCACCTACGACTACCCTGTGATGGTGAACCAGCGCTACATGATGCGCCCGTCGCCGATCCCCAAGTTCGACAACCCCAAGCTGGACAACAGCCCGGCGCTGATGCTGTTCGGCGCGGGGCGCGAGAAGCGCGTCTATGCCGTGCCGCCATACACCAGCGTCAAGAGCCTGGACTTCGACGACCATCCGTTCGCCGTGGAAACCTGGGACGGCTGCTGCGAGCTGTGCGGCTCGGCCCACAGTTATCTCGACGAGATCATCACCGACGACGCGGGCGGGCGCATGTTCGTCTGCTCCGACACTGAATACTGCGCCACGCGCCAGGAGCAGGGCATGAGCGGCCCGGCCGGCGTGGCCCCGAATAACACCAGCAGCATCACCAGCACCAGCAGCAAGGAGCCAGCATGAGCCGTACCGACCAGCCGCTGTTGTCCGTGCGCGGCCTGACCCGCACCTGGGACGGCGTGCACGGCTGCCACGACGTGAGCTTCGACCTGTTCCCGGGCGAAGTGCTGTGCGTGGTGGGCGAATCAGGCTCCGGCAAGAGCACGTTGCTGCAGGCGGTGTCCTGGCAGGCCGCGCCGGAGGCCGGCAGCGTCTGCTATGACACCCGCGAGCAGGGCCTGGTGGACCTGGCCACGCTGTCCGATGCCCGCCTGCGCCTGCTGGCGCGCACCGACTGGGGCTTCGTGCGCCAGAATGCGCGCGATGGCCTGCGCATGCGCGTGAGCGCCGGCGCCAATATCGCCGAGCGCCTGATGGCCGTGGGCGGGCGCCACTATGGGGAGCTGCGCGAGGTCGCCGGCACATGGATGGAGCGCATGGAACTGGACCTCGGCCGGATCGATGATGCGCCCACCAGTTTCTCCGGCGGCATGCAACAGCGGCTGCAGATCGCCCGCAACCTGGTCACGCATCCGCGCCTGGTATTCATGGACGAGCCCACGGCCTCCCTGGACGTTTCCGTGCAGGCGCGCCTGCTGGACCTGCTGCGCCGCCTGGTGGCCGATCTCGGCCTGGCCGCCATCATCGTCACCCACGACCTCGCCGTGGCGCGCCTGCTGGCGCACCGCACGCTGGTGATGCAGGGCGGGCGCGTGGTGGAAAGCGGCCTGACCGACCAGATCCTCGACGACCCGCACCACCCGTACACCCAGTTGCTGGTGTCCTCCATCCTGCAGGGCTGACCATGACGCAAGACTTCGACACCAATCGCGGCAATCCCGGCAATCCCGGCAATCCTGCCAACCCCGCCGACGCGCTGCGCATCCAGGTGCGCGGCCTGGGCAAGACCTTCGTCCTGCACAACCAGGGCGGCACGCGCCTGCCGGTGCTGCAGGCCATCGACTTCGACGCCGCCGCCGGCGAGTGCGTGGTGCTGGCCGGCAGCTCCGGCGCGGGCAAGAGCACGCTGCTGCGCTGCCTGTACGGCAATTACCTGGCCACCGAAGGCAGCATCCGCATCCGCGACGAAGCCGAGTGGGTGGAGCTGACCCGCGCGCCCGAGCAGCGCATCCTGCAGTTGCGGCGCGAGGTGATCGGCTATGTCAGCCAGTTCCTGCACGTGATCCCGCGCGTGAGCACGCTCGACGTGGTGGCCGAGCCGCTGCAGCAGCGCGGCGCCAGTTTCGAGGAGGCGCGCGAGCGCGCCGCCGTGCTGCTGGCGCGCCTGCAGGTGCCGGGCCGGCTGTGGGCGCTGCCCCCGGCCACGTTCTCGGGCGGCGAGCAGCAGCGCGTGAACATCGCGCGCGGGCTGATCGGCGGCCATCCGGTGCTGCTGCTGGACGAGCCCACGGCCTCGCTCGATGCCGACAACCGCGCGGTGGTGGTGGCGCTGATCCGCGAGGCACTGGCCGAGGGCCGCTGCCTGGTCGGCATCTTCCACGACGAAGCGGTGCGCGATGCCGTCGCCACGCGGCTGCTGCCACTGCATCCGGCACCGGCCGCGCACGCCCCGGCCGGCAAGCTGGCCGCCGTGCCGGCCTGAACCCGCCGTTCCATCCGTTCCTAACCGTCCCCGGAACCGACCATGCTTCCTGCCTACCTGACCCGCGCGCGCATCGTGCTGCCCGATGGCGTGCTCGCCGACAGCGCGCTGTTGATCGAGGATGGCCGCATCGCGGCCATCGAGCCCGCCGCCGCCGATGTGCCGCGTGCCGCCCAGGTGATCGACCTGTGCGGCCAGACCCTGATGCCGGGCCTGATCGACCTGCACTGCGACGCCATCGAGAAAGAAGCCGAGCCGCGCTCGCGCGTGATGTTCCCGCTCGACTTCGCCGTGGCCCAGGTCGACCGCCGCAATGCCGCCGCCGGCATCACCACGCCGTATCACGCGCTGTCCTTCGCCAGCACGCAGTTCGGCGTGCGCAACAACGAGACCGCCGCGCAGATCGTGCGCACCGTGGCCGCGTTCCGCGACCACAGCCTGGTGGACAACCGTATCCACTGCCGCTACGAAGTCACCGACGCAAGCGCRCTGCCGGTGCTGGAGCAACTGCTCGAAGCCGGCGTGGTGGACCTGGTCTCGGTGATGGACCACTCGCCCGGCCAGGGCCAGTTCAAGACGCTGGAAGCCTACGTGGCCTACATGATCGGCAACCACGACATGAGCCGCGAGGAAGCCGTCGCGGCGGCCGACAAGAAGGTGGCCGAGCAACAGGGCGCGCTCGAGCGCGTGGAGCGCCTGCTGGCGCTGGCCGCGCGCCTCGGCGTGCCCGCCGCCAGCCATGACGACGACTCGGTCCAGCGCATCGCCACCATGCAGGCGCTGGGCGTGCGCATGAGCGAGTTCCCGATCAACCTGGAGACCGCCCGCGCCGCCGTCGCGCAGGGCCTGCCGACCATCCTGGGCGCGCCCAATGTGCTGCGCGGCCAGAGCCAGAGCGGCTCGATGCGCGCCATCGATGCCATCCGCGCTGGCGTGGCCGACTGCCTGTGCTCGGACTACCAGCCGTCCACGCTGATCGCCGCTGCGTTTGCCGCCGAGCGCGAAGCGGGGCTGACGCCGTCGCAGGCGGCCGCGCTGGTCGGCGCCAATCCGGCGCGGGCCTGTGGCCTGACCGATCGCGGGCGGATCGAGCCGGGGCTGCGCGCGGATCTCGTGTCGGTGGCCATGGTGGCGGGGCAGCCACTGGTCTCGCACACGTGGTCGGCGGGCCGGCTGGTGTTCGCTGCCGCCTATCCGGCGCACGCCACGGCGCAGAGCGCCAATGGCGCCGCGCAACCGGCGGCGCGCCGCGAAGGGCGCGTAGCGGCATGATGGCCGGTGCCGGTGCCGCCTGGCGCGCAAGGCCGGCATCATGGGCATCGTGCTTGCCGCTGGCGTGGTGCGGGCGGAGGACACCGTCCGCGTGACGTTGCCGCCTCCGCCTTACCGGGGGCTGGAACGGGTCCGAGCGGTGCGGTGCTAGTGGTGCGAGGCGTGGCCGGCGGTGTGGCGGGGGGCGTGCCACTCGCCCGGGATATCGGGGACCACTTCGCATTCGCCGCGCACGATCAGCTCCACCGTGGCACAGACGCCGTTCACGCCGCGCGGGCCGACGCAGACCAGGCTGCGGGGATGATCCGTATGGTTGGGAATGGCGTACACGCGCATGCCTTCCTGATACAGAGGATGGGCGGGCAGTCTTGCGTTCAGTAGTTCAACGAAACGCAGCGGGCTCACAATCGGCTTTTCCATCGCGCTCTCCCATGGAGAGTGGGCTCGGTATCCGGCAGCGCCGGATGGCCCGAAAGTGCCTCGCTGGCGGGAAACGGGGCGCTTTCCGTCCAGTCTGGAGGCACAGAACAGGGTATGTGGCCCGGGAGCCGCGGCGGGGGCGGAATGCGGCTCGATAGCCGCTTGGCGCGTAACACAATGCCAGGGGCCACGCGGTAAGGTTAGGCGATCTGGCGGCAGGATCAAGGATTGTGGCTGTTCGAAGCGGGAGAGGGGTGCGTGCGGCACTCCGGATGCGGGTGCCGGTCTCTTTCGGGTCGCCCTTGCGCCGCCCTGAGGTATATTTGCGGCCATACGAGCATCCGTGCCGCGGCATGCCGCCACCGGAGCGCCTTACCGACATTCCATCCGCATGAACGCCACCCCGAGCCTTGCCCCCGACGAAGCCGCGTCGATCGCAGTATCCGTCGCCGCCCTGCGCACGCACTATGATGCCGCGGTCCTTCCCCTGTGGCGCGGTCCCGGCTGGAATGCGGACATGGCCTTGCCATACGAGGCATTGGGCGGCGCGGACCGGCAGCCCTTGCCGGTGAGCCGCTACCGCGCGATGGCCTGCGCACGCCAGCTTTACGTGTTCTCGCAAGATGCGAGCGCCGCCGGGGCTGCCCATGCCGGGCAGCTGTTCTCGTCGCTGCGCCGCTGCTTTGCCGATGGCGCGCACGGCGGCGTCGTCTACAGCATCGATGCGCAGGGGCGTGTGCTCGATGGCACCAAGGACCTGTACACGCACGCCTTCGTGGTGTTCGCCTGCGCGGCCTACGCCGAGCGCACGGGCAGCGCCGAGGCGCGCGCCTTGCTGGAGGAGACCACCGAGCTGGTCGAGGCGCGCTTCGCCACCGGGCACGGGCTTTATCACGCTGCGCTGACGCAGGATTTGAGCCCGGCCGGCACACCGCTGCAGAACCCGATCATGCATCTCACGGAAGCCTACCTGGCGGCCCACGCGCTGACCGGCGACAGCTTCTACGCCACGCGCCTGCAGGCAATTGCCGCGGCCGTGCTGGCCGCGTTCGTCGACCCGGCCACCGGCTGCATCGCCGAGCTGCCGTTGCCGGCGCAGATCGCCGGGGCGGCCGCGCCTGGGGACAATCGCGTGGAGCCGGGCCACCAGTTCGAGTGGTTCTCGCTGCTGGCATCGGCGCCGGACTTGTTCGGCGGCTCCGCGCTAGAGCATGCAATGGCGCGGGCGTTCGGATTCGCCCTGCAGCATGGCGTGGACAAGCAAACCATGGGCGTGGCCGCCGCGCTCGGCCTGGATGGCTCGCCGCGCGAGGCGACCCAGCGGATCTGGGCACAGACCGAGTTCGCGCGGGCGCTGGCGGTGCGCGGCGATGCCACGGCGCTGGCGCTCCTGCGCGCATGGCTCCAGGCCTTCCCGGCGCGTTTCCTGCATGCGGGCGGCTGGCACGAATGCCTGTCGCCGGCAGGCGCCGTGGAACGCGCCGAGATGCCTTCGACCACGCCATACCACCTTGCCACCGCCTACCAGGCGCTGGCCGAAGCCTGCGGGTGGTAGGGGTCATAGCCCATGGTCGACTCGGTATAGGGCGTATGCCAGTGGCCCATGAAGACCAGGCCGTATGGCCCTGCCAGTCCTACCCGCGAATTGCGCCCGGCGATACCGCCCTGGCCGTTGTCGACCGACAGGTTGCTCTCGATCTGCCAGACCGCCTTGAAATCGCCGCCGAGGGGCTCTTCGCCACGCAGTCCGAACACCGAGCGGTAGTTGGTCATGCGGGCGGTGCTGCCAGTGCGGTGCCGTCGGTGGCGGTGCTGGCGCGCGCGTATTCGAGGGCCGTGTTCAGGCGGCCATAGACGGTGACCGTACTCTGGGCAAACGCTGCCGGGCAGGCCAGCCCGAGCAGGACAAGGAGGCTGGCGTGCCGCAGTCTTGCCGCAATGTCGCGCACGGGAGTTTCCATGGCGGGGGCTAGGCGCGCACGAGCCTGGCCTGCCATGGCTGGCAGCACAGCGTTGCCAGCAAGGCCACCGGCAGCAGCACGCACCAGAAGCTGACGGCGGTGAAGGCCAGCGCGCCCAGCACGGCGCCGGCGGCAAAGCCGGCGAGGGCGGGGACCATCTTGCGCAGGCGGGCCAGGATGGCTTTCTTCTGCTCTGGCGTCGCCGCGGCCAGGTCCACCATGTCGATCACGATCTGCGTGGTGTTGCCGGTCATGATGGTGGTCGGGCCCAGGTCGGCGAGCGCGGTGCGCGACAGTGCGTTCTGTATGCCCATCGCGGTCACGGCAAGCAGCCCCGCCACCGTGCCCAGCGCCGCATCCGCGCCGGCGTGGGGGGCCTCCAGCCCGGCGCCCATGAACAGCAGCAGGAAGGCGCATTCGAGCGCAATCAGCACGGTGACCACCGGCTGCTGACGGCCCTGCAGCCAGCGTTCCAGCAAGCGCGTGGCGCCGACCGCGACCACGAAGGTGGGCAGCGCGAGCAGCTTGGTCATCAGCCCGTTCGAATGGCCTGTCAGTTCCACGCCGATCATGATGAAATTGCCGGTCACGTGCGCGGTGAACAGCCCGAACAGGGCGGTAAAGCCCACCACGTCGACATAGCCCGCCACGAACGAAAGCAGGCAGCCACGCGTGCCTGCGGCGAGGTCCCCGAACCGGGGTGTTGCGCCGGCGCTCATCCTATTTCTCCTGCCCGGCCGCGGGCTGGTTCTCGGCCAGCGTCTTGGGCGGGGTGCCCGTGATCTTGGGCACGCACTCCGAACTGAACCATGCCACCGTGACCGGCTCGCCGGCGATCATGCGCTTGATGGGTGGCACGACCTGTTCGCCGATCAGCATGCCGAGCAGGCCGATCAGGGCCACCACCGGCGGCGCGGGCGAGCGGACCTGCAGCAGCGCGTAGATGATGCCGACGAGGATGCCGACGGCGAGGGAGACGAGATAGAGCTTCATCGATGGCTCCAGGGTAGTAGGAAGAAAAGCAGCGGCCTTACCGCGGCACGGGCCTGCCGTGGCGGATGTCTTCCCAGGCCACCAGCAGGAAGCCGCCGGCCAGGCCGATATGCTCGAAGAAGGCGTTGGCCATCATCAACTGCTCGCTGGGCGGCGCATCCCAGAAGCGGTTCGCGAGGAAGCTCGCCATCAGCGTGAAGCCGGCCAGTGCGAGGGCACCGAGCCAGCGCAAACGGCCGCTGAGGATCAGCACCGACGCGCCCAGCTCCAGCGCGATGGTGGCGGCGGCCAGCGGTGCCGCCGGCGCCAGGCCGAAGTGCTGCATCTCGGCGATGGCGCCGGCGAAGTCGGCCAGCTTGACCAGGCCGCCCTGCAGGTAGGCCGCGCACAGCGCCAGCAGCGCGAGCCAGCGTACCCAGGGCGGGGCAAGTCGCGCGCGCGCGCCGGCGGGGCGCTGCCCGGGCATGGAGGTGGTCTTGGTCATGGCTGGCCTCCGCGATCCGGCAACACGTCAGGTCCCTGCATCAGAATGCCCAGCACGAGCAACCCAGCGCGCCCCAGAACGCGCTTTCGTCCGTGGCTGGCACGCCGGAAGTCCAGGCCCTGGCGTGCGCGTGGCCGTGCACGCCACAGGTGCTGGCGCAGGCGCAGGCGGTGTTCAGCGCCTGCTGGCGTGCCGCCGGGCGGGGCTGGTAGCGGCTGCCGTGGCGCGCCGGCGACCAGTCCGGCATCGCGGGCGGCAGCGCCGGCGCGAGCTTGCCGAAGTCGCCGTCGCCGTACACCACCTTGCCGCCGAGCAGCGTCAGCACCGAGGTAATGTCCTGGATCTCGTCGCCGGGCACGGCGAAGTAGTCCGCGGACAGGACCGCCAGGTCGGCAAGCTGGCCCGCCTTGATCTCGCCCTTCTTGCCTTGCTCGGACGAAAACCAGGTGTTGGCCTCGGTCCACAGCCGCAGCGCGGTGTCGCGGTCGAGCAGGTTGGCCTGCGGGTACAGGGACATGCCGCCCACGGTCTTGCCGGTGGTCAGCCAGTACAGGGAGACCCACGGGTTGTACGAGGCCACGCGCGTGGCGTCGGTGCCGGCGCCCACCTTGACGCCGCGCTCGAGCATGCGCTTGATCGGCGGCGTGGCTTCGGCCGCGCGCGCGCCATAGCGCTCCACGAAATACTCGCCCTGGTAGGCCATGCGGTGCTGCACGGCAATGCCGCCGCCGAGCGCGGCGATGCGGTCGATATTGCGGTCGGTGATGGTCTCGGCATGATCGAAGAACCAGTGCAGGCCATCGAAGGGCACGTCCCGGGCGACCTTTTCGTAGACGTCGAGCGCGCGCGAGATGGTTTCGTCATAGGTGGCATGCAAGCGCCACGGCCAGCGGTTCTCGGCCAGCAGGCGGATCACCGGTTCGAGATCAGCTTCCATCGAGGGCGGCATGTCGGGCCGCTCGACGCGGAAGTCCTCGAAATCGGCCGCCGTGTAGACCAGCATCTCGCCGGCGCCGTTGTGGCGGTACAGGTCGTCGCCCTGGCCCGGCCTGACCTGCCTGGACCAGGTGCTGAAATCGCTCAGTTCTTCCTTGGGCTTCTGCGTGAACAGGTTGTAGGCCAGGCGCACCGTCAGCTGCCCGTCCTTGTGCAGTTCCTCGATGATGCTGTAGTCCTCGGGGTAGTTCTGGTAGCCGCCACCGGCATCGATCACGCCGGTCACGCCAAGCCGGTTGACCTCGCGCATGAAGTGGCGCGTGGAGTTTTTCTGGTACTCGGGCGGCAGCTTCGGGCCCTTGGCCAGCGTGGCGTAGAGGATCGTCGCGTTGGGCTTGGCCAGCAGCAGTCCGGTCGGGTTGCCGGCGCTGTCGTGGACGATCTCGCCGCCCGGCGGGTTGGGGGTGTCCCTGGTGTAGCCCACGGTGCGCAGCGCGGCGCCGTTGAGGATGGCGCGGTCGTACAGGTGCAGGATGAAGACCGGCGTGTCCGGCGCGGCCGCGTTGAGTTCTTCGATGGTGGGCAGGCGCTTCTCGGCGAACTGGTGCTCGGTGAAGCCGCCCACCACGCGCACCCATTGCGGCGCGGGCGTGCGCGCGACCTGCTCCTTGAGCATGCGCATGGCGTCGGCCAGCGAGCGCACGCCGTCCCAGCGCAGCTCCATGTTGTAGTTCAGGCCGCCGCGGATGATGTGCATGTGGCTGTCGATCAGCCCGGGGATGGCGCGGCGGCCCTGCAGGTCGACCACCTGCGTGGCGGGCCCGGCCAGCTGCATGATCTCCTGCTTGCTGCCGACCGCGGCGAACCTGCCGTCGCGGATGGCGACGGCTTCGGCCTGCGGGTTGGCGCGGTCGAGCGTGGCGAACTTGCCGTTGATGAGGATCAGTTCCGGGGTGGCCGGTGCGTTCATGGCAAAACTCCTGCGGGATGGCGCCGCGCGTGGCAGCGCAACGACGGCGCAACGACGGCGGTGCAAAGGCAACCTGGCGCGGGTGCGGCGAGGCCCGCTGGCCGTTGTGGCCGCGCGGGCGCTCTCACGCTGGCTTCTACTTCGCGGGCACGGGGGCCAGTACTTCGTGCTTGCCGGCCGCGCGTTGCGCTGCCTTGTGGACCATCGTGTAGGCGTAGTCGACGCCCATGCCGTAGGCGCCCGAGTGTTCCTTCACCAGYKYCATKACRGCGTCATASGTGTCGCGGYGSGCCCAGTCGCGCTGCCATTCGAGCAGCACCTGCTGCCAKGTCAYSGGYACCACGCCGGCCTGGRYCATGCGCTGCATGGCGTAGTCGTGCGCTTCCTTGGAAGTCCCGCCCGAGGCATCGGCCACCATGTAGATTTCATAGTCGCCCTCGGCCATCGCGCACAGGGCAAAGGTGTTGTTGCAGACTTCCGTCCAGAGGCCGGCCACGACCACCTTCTTGCGTGCGTTGGCCTTGAGCGCATCGCGCACCTTCTGGTCGTCCCAGGAGTTCATCGAGGTGCGCTCGAGCAGCTTCTGCCCGGGGAAGACATCGAGCAGTTCCGGATAGGTATAGCCGGAGAACGATGCCGACTCGACCGTGGTGATGGTGGTGGGGATATTGAAGATCTTGGCGGCCTTGGCGAGGCCGACCACGTTGTTCTTCAAGGCCTGGCGGTCCATGGACTGCACGCCGAAGGCCATCTGGGGCTGATGGTCGATGATGATCAGCTGGCTGTTCTGCGGGGTCAGGACTTCAAGCTTCGGATTGGTCATGGCGATTTCCGGTTAGGCTGCATGGCTGGGCGGGTTCTGGCAGGCACGGACGACGACATCGAGGTCAATCACGGGGGCGATATCGGCGTGCGGCATAAATATGCTTGACATGACGGCAAGCATTTCATTCTCCACAGGGCGGCGTGGCGAATCTGGCGGCAACGATGCCTCAACGAATCTAGTGCAAGTCGCGCGAATTTTCAAAAAAGAAAAAAGGAAGGTGAAAATATTCGATGCCCTGCCGAAGCCATTGCGAGGAATTGCCATGTATGCAAGGGCAAGGAAATAACGAGACCGATATTATCGGATTGCGCCGGTCTCGTCTTGTAGGATAGGACGGAAAATTAGCGAAAAGTACGCCCGCTCCATGTTGATGAATCAAGCACTGCGCCGCCGCGCCAGGACGGCAAACGGCCGCTGGCCTTCGCTCTGCGGATGCCGAGCGCCATCGCCGCCGGCGCTCGTGCCGGCAGCCCGTGCAATCCGATTGCGGCCTTGCGGGTGCCGCGAATGATCATGAATGAACTATAAGTCGTTCCGGTTGCGCCATTTTGCCGGGGGAACACCGACAACCCCGCTGAATACCCGCGTGAAATGGCTTTGATCGGAAAATCCATAGCGCACCGCGATTTCCGCGATGGATATTCCCTGGCGCAGCAGTATCTTGGCTTGATCGATGCGATATTCCAATAGCCAGCGATAGGGCGTAATTCCCGTATTCTGCTTGAATGCCTTGATGAAATAACTGCGCGACAGATTGCAATGCGCGGCCACCATCTCGATCGATACGTCTTCGCCCATGTGGGCGACCAGATATTCCTTGGCCAGCGCTTCCTGGCGGCGCGACAGCGCCGCTGTCTTCAGCAGATGCACCGAGGCGCTGCCGTAGTGGGCGATCAGATGCGCAAGCACGGCACCCGTCAACTGATCCAGGAAGAGCTGCGAGGCCTGTCCTGGCGCCTCCAGCGATGGCAGGAACGCGCGCGCGAGCGACTCGATCACGGCATCGTGCTCGCCCGCGGGGTTGCGCAGGGACAGCGATGCGCGCGCGCCGTGTTCGCGTGCAAAGGCCTGCAGTTCGTCGCAGCTGAACTGGATCCTCACATTGTCGAAAGACGCGCGATGGTGGCATCGCCAGCCTTGCCGCAGATCCGTGATGGCCAGCGCGCCAGCGGCATGGCCGCCGGCAAATACCTGCCTGCCGTCGCGCCACAGCGTATGCGCGGCGAACGGGCGCAGTTGCACGATGGCGGAAAACGCATCCTGAGACGCAATGGCGGGAGCCGGCGGCAGGCCGCCGGGCAGGTCGCAGCGCATGCGCATGATGCTCGCATGCGCCGTGCCGAGCCGGTCGATGACCGGCACCGCAGACGATGGCGGCGGTGAGGCTGGCCGTGCTGCGCTTTGCGTCATATGTCTGGAATGTCTTCGGCGAGCGAACTCGGGCGGGCGACGGTGACGAGGCCCGGAAGACGCCAGTGTGCTATTGCAGTGCGGCAAGCGCAATGGGGTGCGGAGGATTGCCTGGCGCCGTGCCGCCGCCGGCACGCGCCGGATTCCCGCGCTAGCCGGCCACGGGACTGAGCAGCCGGTCGAACTCGTTGCGCACGATGCGGTAGGACTCGCCGGAGAAACCCTCCAGGCCGGCACGGTCGATCACCGTGATCTGGCCGCGGCTGTGACGGATCATGCGTAGCGCCTCGAGTCGTCCCACGGCTTCGGTCACACCTTCGCGGCGCACGCCGAGCATGTCCGCGATGGTCTGCTGGGTAAAGTTGAGCGCGTTGCAGGGCGAGCGGTCCAGGGCCAGCAGGAGCCAGCGGCACAATTGCGTGGTCAGCGAGTGATGCCGGATGCAGACGGCGGTTTGCGCTACCTGCGTCAGCAGCACCTGCATATACAGCAGCGCCTTGCCCTGCAGTGCCGGCAGTTGCGGGTAGATCTCGCGCAGGTCGGCCGCGCCTATGCGCAGCGCACCGCCGCCGCGGCGTACCTCGATGCGGTTGGGCATGGTTTCGGCGCCGGTGAGGGCCGGCAGGCCGACCAGGCCTTCGCGGCCAACCGAGGCCAGTTCCACGCTGGCGCCGCTTTCCTGCAGCGACATCATCGAGATGACGGCCGTGCACGGAAAATACAGGTGCAGGATGCGCTGTCCGGAATCGCTGAGCAACTGCCCTTCGCTCAGTCTTACCCTGTCGAGGCGCGGCACCAGCAGCCGCCGCTCGGGCGCAGGCAGCGCCGCCAGCAAATGATTGCCGGCCAGGTCCAGTTCTCTATCGATTTCCGTTTCGGTCATGCATTTCTCCCCAAGGCGAATGGTCTGCGTGCCGTGTGTCCGGCTATCCCGGTTCTGTGCGCGATGCAGGCAGGGCTCGATCCCTTGATGTATTAAGGACGGAAAGTGCGCTTCCCGACAGTGGCCGGAGGTTTGAGATCGCCCCGGGATTCGGGCGGATAGGGCGGGTTCATGTCTTCGACCGGATTCATCCTTTCGGCGGGGGGCGGATCAGGCGCACGGCGTGCGCCAAAGCGGTGCGTCGGCTGGCATGCCTTCGCGCAGGCGGGACGACGAAAAAAAGCTGTAAGGTCGGCCAATGACGGGCGACGAATGGGCTCATTCCCCCCAAGTTGGAGACAGCCATGCACCCGAATCTCACCAAGTCGCTCTTCGCCGCTGCCGTACTTGCCGCCGCCGCATTCGCCGCGGGCAGCGCCCAGGCAGCCGGAAACCCGGGTGTCTCCGGGGGGTCCGGGGCCGCCGGCACGCCCCAGGTTCAGGCGCAGCGCCAGGCCGGCGCGCGCGACATGTTCAGCGATGGCGCGCGTAGTGGCAGGCTCGATGCGTTCACCGATGGCGCCCGCATCGCCGGCCTGGACCGCAGCGGTCCGTCCGCCGATCCGGCGCGCCGCATCGACCCGTTCAGCGATGGCGCGCGCATGGCCGATCCCTATACCGATGGCGCCCGTATCGCCGGCCTGGACCGCAGCGGGGTTTCCGCCGAGCCGGGCCGCGCTATCGATGCCTTTGCCGACGGCGCCCGCACGCGCGGTGCGGATCCTTTCTCCGAGCGCGTGCAGAGGCTGGCCGGGATGGACACGCGTGGCGTGTCGGCGCCGCCGGCCCGCGCGCTCGACCCGTACCTGGACGGCGCCCGCGCCTGAGGCAGGGGGGATACAGCGGATACAGCGGATACAGCAGCCACGGTGAATGCGCGCGCGCGGCGCTTATTCGTCCAGCCAGGAACCGCGCAGATCGCTCTTTTGCAGCAGTTGCAGCAGCGTCTCGGCAGGGCGGCTCAGGCGCCCAGCGCGCAGCGAGATGAACTCCACCTCCGGCAGCGCGGGCAGGGCCTCGCTGTTGACCAGCGGTACCAGGCCGCGGCCGGAGAGGTATTGCGCGCGGACGGTGATGCCGAGGCCGCCGCGCGCCGCGGCGATGCACCCCGAGTGACTGCTGCTGGTGCAGACGATCTGCCAGCGCATGCCCGCCTTGGCCAGCGTGTCGAGCACGATGGCGCGGGTGACACTGGGCTCGGGCACGAGGATCAGCGGCAGGGGCTGTCTCAGGTCGGCCACCGTGCCCGGTCGCGCCAGCCACTCCAGCTTGCCGCGGAACAGCGGGGTGCCGCGGCGGTCGCCTTCGCGGCGCTTGCCGATCATCAGGTCCAGCGCCCCGGCATCCATCAGCTCGTAGAGCTTGCCGGTCATGCCGATGGTGATTTCGAGTTCCACGTCCGGATGCGAATTGCGAAACGCAGCCAGCACATTGGGCATGGGGCCGAGCACCAGGTCGTCGGAAGTGCCCAGCCGCACGCGCCCCTGCAGGCGCGGCGCGTTGAACTGGGATTCGGCGCGTGCGATGGCCTCCAGGATCAGCCGGGCGTGTGCGAGCAGCGCCTCGCCGTCGGCGGTCATGGTCAGGGTATGGGTGTCGCGCACAAAGAGCCGGCGCCCCACGTGCTGCTCCAGGCGTCGGATATGGTCGCTGACGCTGGACTGCGACAGGCCGAGCTGGCGCCCCGCGTCGGTGAAGCTGTGCGCGGCCGCCACGGTGGCGAAGGTCTTGACCCAGACAGGATTGAGCATGCGCGCATTGTCATCGGATTCTCCGATCACAGTCAATATGTCCAGCGGGGTTCCCGATTGGCACCATAGTCATTAACATCGACAGCATTCGTGGCACCGCCGCTTTGCACGGGTCCCTGCCGGGTGATCCGTCCGGATGCCACGCCGGCCCAGGCCGGTTCTTGCCGTGAGATGTACCAGAATGAACAATCAATCCTCGCAGAAATCGCATACGGCCATGCTGTGGATCGTCGCCGCGGGCTTTTTCATGCAGACGCTCGATACCACCATCGTCAACACCGCGCTGCCCGCGATGGCGCGCAGCCTCAACGAATCGCCCCTCGACATGAGGCCGGTGGTGGTGGCCTACACGCTGACCATGGCCATGCTGACGCCGGCCTCGGGCTGGCTGGCGGACCGCTTCGGCACGCGCCGCGTGTATTTCGCGGCGATCCTGATCTTCGTGCTGGGCTCGCTGTTCTGTGCCGGCGCGCAAAGCCTGGACCAGCTGGTGATCGCCCGCGTGGTCCAGGGCATCGGCGGCTCGATGCTGCTGCCGATCGGACGCCTGGCGGTATTGCGCAGCGTGTCCGGCGAGCAGTACATCGCGGCGCTGGCCTTCGTCTCGGTCGCGGGGCAGGTGGGGCCGATCTTCGGCCCGGTGCTGGGCGGCTGGATCGTGCAGACCGTGGCATGGCACTGGATCTTCCTGATCAACGTACCGGTGGGCGCGATCGGCCTGCTGGCCGTGCTGCGCTATCTGCCCGACAACGCGCTTGAGCGCCCGCCCGCGTTCGACTTCATCGGCTGCGGCTTGCTGTCGTTGTGCATGGTGGCGTTCTCGCTGGCGCTGGACGCGCCGCACGAAGCCAGCCACGCCGCCTGGAGCGGCAGCCTGTTCGCGCTCAGCCTGCTGTCGGCGCTGCTCTATATCCCATATGCCCGGCGCAGGCGCGATCCGCTGTTCCGGCTCGCGCTGTTCCGCGAGCCCAATTTCAGCGTGGGCCTGGCGGGCAACCTGGTATGCCGCATCGGCTCGGGGGCGGTGCCGTTCCTGATGCCGCTGCTGCTGCAACTGCAGCTCGGCTACTCGCCGCTGCATTCGGGCATGATGCTGTTGCCGGCCGCGCTGGCCGGCGTGGTGGCCAAGCGCGCGATCGTCCCGCTGGTCAAGCGCTACGGTTACGACAACTTCCTGCTCATCAACACCATCCTGGTGGGCGGCTCGATTGCCTCGTTCGCAGCGATCTCGCCAGGCTGGCCGCTGGTCTTTTCGATCGCGCAGCTGGCCCTGTTCGGCGCCACCAACTCCATGCAGTTCGCCGCCATGAACAGCGTCACGCTCAAGGGCTTGAGCGTGGAAGACGCGGGCAGCGGCAACAGTCTGTTCTCGATGGTGCAGATGCTGGCCATCGGCCTTGGCGTGACCATCGGCGGCGGTCTCGTGAGCCTGTTCTCCGCGCAGCTGGGCATGTCCGGCACGGCCTACCGGCTGGCGTTCTTCAGCGTTGGCATGATCACGCTGATGTCCGCGCTGGTATTCCGCAGGCTCGACGTGGAGCAGTTCGACAAGGGCCGCCGGACGGCCGGCGTGGCCAGCCGCTGAGCCGGCGGCTCAGTCGGTGACGCCGTTGTCGTGGAGCAGGCGTGCGCATTCGTCGAGCATGTCGTGGGCGAAGGCGGACTGGTAGTTGGGATCGAGCGCTTCCATCATCTCGTGCGCTGCGTACAGGCCGGCCTCGCGCGACAGCGTGGCGGCAAGCTGGCGCGCGAATTCGTCGCTCAGCTGGGACAGCAGGCGGCGCTCGGCCAGCGCGAGCTGCAGCTTGGAGCGCGACAGCCACAGCCCGGCCAGGGTCGCGCCCTGGGCATCGGTCATCCACTGGCGGTGTTCGTAGAAGGCCGACAAGCGTTCGGCGGCGAGGGCGAACAGCAGCGCCTTGCGCGTATCGAAGTCGATCCTGGGGAGCGGCGCGGCGCCGGGCGGCGTGGTTTTCATCGGGCAGGCAAAAAATGCAATGGGCGCGAGACTACCACGTTGTGGGTTCGCCCCCGGACTTCGGGGCCGGGCGCAAGACCGGCGCACCGGGCCGATGCGCCAGGCGGATGCGCCAGGCGGATGGGTCAGGCGGATGCGGCAGCGAAACGTGCCTTGAGCCAGGCGCCGATCGCCACGATTTCTTCCATGCAGACCGAATGCGGCATGCGGTAGGTGTGCCATTCCACCTGGCAGCCGAGTTGCTGCGCCGTGTCGCGCGCCAGCATGCCGAGCTGCACGGGTACCACGTCGTCCTCGCTGCCATGCGCGGCGAACACCGGCGCGGCGCGGTTGGCCTCGCTCAGTTCCGCGGCCAGCAGTGCCGGCGAGGGGATATAGGTGGACAGCGCGATGATGCCGCCCAGCGGCTCGGGATGCGTGAGCCCCGTGGTGTAGGCGATGGCGCCGCCTTGCGAGAAGCCCGCCAGCACCACGCGATGGCTGGGCACGCCGCGCTGGTTCTCGCGCGCGATCAGCGCGCGGATGGCCGTGCGCGAGACGCGGATGCCGGCCTCGTCGCAGTGGCTGCGCGCGTCGTCGAGCGAGGCGATGTCGTACCACGCGGGCATGACATAGCCGCCGTTGCAGGTGACGGGAATGGCCGGCGCGTTGGGAAAGACGAAGCGCACGGCAGGGGCGGCCGCGAGGCCAAGTTCCGGCACTACCGGCACGAAATCGTTGCCGTCGGCACCCAGGCCGTGCATCCAGATCACGGACCACGTTGGCGCCGGGGCGCTTTCGATTTCAATGCAGGGCAGCAGTTCGCTCATGTCGCTCATGGGGGGATTCCTGTCGGGGCCGTGCCGGCATGCGCGCGCGCCGGCGATGGCGCGGGCTTGCCGCGCGAGGCGGACAGTATCTCATGGCGGCACGCGACACAGCCGCGCGCCGGACGGCGCGCGCCTGTACCACGGCAAGACACGGCGCGCCTTGCGTGTCAGGCGGCGGAGGGCACCGCGGGTATGGTGACGAGACCCGGCGCGCTGCGCGGGCCTTGCGCGTGCTCCGCGCTGGGGGGAGCACGCCGCTTGTCCACCACGTTTTCGACGCCGGTGGCGGACACATCTTCGAGGAACGCGACGAGGTCGCGGTAGTAGTCGACCTGCATCTGCGCTTCCAGCAGTCGACGCTCGGCCTGGAACAACGTTAGCCGCATTTGCTGCAATTCCCTTGCTGCGATTTTCTCCGGGGTGGGCGGACTAAACATATCTGCAAGTGAACGCATGGCATACCTCCCAAAAAACGGYCTCGAATTGAAGCGCCTGCCATTGCTTCCAATATAGTCAAGAAATGCGCACTTTAGGTTTTGTCGCATGCCGTCCACACGGTCGATTGCGGACGACTTGCGGCTGGGGTAGATTTGTTGGCCGGCGATGGGCTCACCGGCGCGGCCCCGGCCGCTGCGGCCTACATCGCCAGCGTGCCCGGCTCCGGCTGCTCCAGCTTTGCAAGGTAGGCGTGGATCTGCGCCACCACGGCCGCGCCTTCGCCCACCGCGGCGGCCACGCGCTTGGTGGAGTTAGAGCGTACATCACCGATCGCGAACACTCCCGGCACGCTGGTCTCCAGCGCCGAGGCAGGGCCCATCCCTTCATGCGGCGTGTCGGTGCCGGTCAGGACGAATCCCTTCCCGTCCACGCGCACATTGCACGTGCGCAGCCATGCCGTGTTCGGATCGGCGCCGGTGAACAGGAACAGGTTGCGGATCGGCACTTCGGTGATGCGGTCCGAATCGCGCTTGCGGTAGCTGACGCTGGCCAGGTGCTCCTCTCCGGCCAGGGCCGTAATCTCGGTGCCCGTATGCAGCTCGATATTGGGCTGGGCCGCGATGCGCTCGATCAGGTAGCGCGACATGCTGGCCTCCAGGCCTTGCCCGCGGATCAGGATATGCACCCACTTTGCATGCGCGGCGAGGAAGACCGCTGCCTGCCCGGCGGAATTGCCGCCACCGACCAGCATCACCTCTTCGCCACTGCACAGGCGTGCTTCCACCGGCGAGGCCCAATAGTAGACGCCGCGGCCTTCGAAGCGTTCGAGCGATGCGATGGGCGGGTGGCGATAGGCCGCGCCGCTGGCGATGACCACCGTGCGCGTCGGGATCTTGCGTCCGTCGCACAGTTCGATGCGCTGCGGATGTTCTCCGCAATGCAGCGCCGCTACCTGTAGCGGGATCGCAACGTGCGCACCGAATTTCTGCGCCTGCACGAACGCGCGTCCGGCCAGCGCCTGTCCGGAAATGCCGGTGGGAAAGCCGAGATAGTTCTCGATGCGCGAACTGGCGCCGGCCTGGCCGCCCGGGAAGAGGGCGTCGAACACCGCCACGGACAGCCCTTCCGATGCGGCATACACCGCGGTCGCCAGCCCGGCTGGGCCGGCGCCGACGACGATCACGTCGTAGATATGGTCTGGATCGAATTCGGGCAGCAGTCCGAGGCAGCTGGCAAGCTGGCCGGTATCCGGAGCGCGCAGCACCCGGCCGCCCGGACAGATCACCAGCGGAAAGTCGCCGGGCACGGCGGCGCTGAATTCGAGCAGGGCGCTGGCATCGGGATCGGTATCGGCGTCGACCACCGTATGTGGATAGCCGTTGCGGCGCAGGAAGGCTTGCAGGTGCAGGACCTTCGGCTCGCTGCCGCGGCCCAGCAGGGTCAGGCCCTTGCCGCGTTCGATCAGGCCCACGCGCCGCAGGATCAGCGCACGCATGATGCGCTCGCCCAGCTCGGCCTCGGCCACCAGCAGGGCACGCAGCCGCTCGGGAGGAATCGCGATGGCTTCGACATCATCGATCGCCTCGGCGTCGACCAGCGCGGGTTCGCCGGCCAGCTGCCCGACCTCCGCGAGGAAATGGCCGGCACCGTGTTCGCCGATCAGGGAGGTGCGCTCCAGCGCGTCGCGCTGGGACACGCGCACGCACCCGCACAGCAGCACCAGCATGCCGTGGCCCGCGTCGCCCTGGCGGAACAGGAATTCGCCGGCACGCCATTTCCGCACCGTGCCGAAACGATGGAGCCGCGCGATCTCGGCTGCGGCCAGTTGCGGATACATCTGGTGGCGGCGCGTTTCCAGCGGAGAGAACGCCGCGGGCGCGGTTTCCGCTTCGGCGGGAGGATCAGACGGGGACATCAGCTGCGGCCCGCTCGCGGCGATATTGCCGCCGGCATTCTCTGCGCTCATCTTTGGCTCCCCGAGTGCACCGCGCCGAAAGGCAGGTGCGGATGGATGCGAGTGCTGCAGCTACTACGCGCGCGGGTGGCACCGCCGCGCGGCCTCGGGGAGTTTGCACGCGATCCCGCGCTGCGGCAATCCCCGTCCTTTCGATGTCTGTCGGCGCGCACCTGCCGGGCGCCGCGCGGCGATGCAGCTTGTGCCAGCCAAGCCTGCTGCAAGCCGCTGGCCGTGGCCGCGCCGTTGCTACGCTGACCGGGCAACGGTGTCACGCGGGCCGGCTCCGGGCTGCGTGGCGTATCCGGGTCGGGCTTGCGGGGTGGTGCTTGCACTACCTTATAAGAATCTTGTAGAACGATAGGTAAAAACCCTTGACTATCTATCTACAGGTAGATATTATTGGGTCCATGGATGCAGCGATGCGGCAAGGGCAGGAAAGCAAAGCCCACACCGCACCGGTTCCAGTGCAGCAAACAGCAACAAAGACGGAAGTCATTTTTTTTGCCCCGTTTCTCTACCTAGTGGTAGGTAAAGCAAAAAAGAGGACATCCTTAACAAATCCAGGTCCCCGCGGCCAGTGCAGACCCCCGGACCCACGCTTCGATTGGAGAACATCATGAACGCCAAGCTTCTTGCCAAGTCCCTGCTCACCGCCGCCACCCTGGCCGCAGCTTTCGCCGCGGGCGCCGCGCAAGCCGGTACCGTCCCCGCCGACAAGTACGGTTACAACTACCGCGCGCGGGATGCCTACACCGACGGCGCCCGTACCGGCAAGTTCGATTCCTTCAGCGAAGGCGCGCGTGCCGGCAAGGCTGATCCGTTCACCGACGGTGCCCGCATCGGCAAGTTCGACGTCTTCACCGATGGTGCCCGCATCGCCGGCCTGGACCGCAGCGGCGTCTCGTCGACCCCGGCCCGCAGCGTTGACCCGTACACGGATGGCGCCCGCGTCGGCAAGACCGACCCGTACACCGATGGCTATCGCACGGTAGCCGGCCTGGATCACAGCGGCGTTTCGTCCGCCCCGGCCCGCAGCTTCGACCCGTACACGGACGGCGCGCGCGGCAATGACAAGCGCAATCCGTTCTACGACGGCGCCCGCAGCGGCCGTGCCGATCCCTACACCGACGGCGCCCTCGCCTGAGGCAGTTGATGGCGAGCCCCGCAAGCGTGCCCGGCGTGGCTTGCCATCATCATCGATTCACCCCGTCGCGCCGCATTGGCGGCGCGCGGATACCAGGAGCGCATCATGAGCCGTTGGCAGAGTTTCCGTCTGCTGGCAGGCTGGGTCCTGGTCTGCGTTGCCAGTGGCTCGATGGCCACCCTGGCGGCACAGACGCTCCCCGCCTGACAGAATTGACGACAGTTGTAGTCGTACCATCGCAGCGCTGGCGCGTTGCAGCCCGACGGCGTGCCCCTACCGGCACGCCGAATTTTTTTGCGGCTTGTTTTTCGCGCCGCGAACCGATTGCGCATCCATTGCGTATCCGGCCGCCTCCTAGCCTCCGAGGGTCTTCCTCGTTATCCGAAAAGGCGTGGCCCGGCCAAGGGTAAATTTCAGCGCCCCGTTGCCGTTATAGCGGTAGACGTTCCAGCGCAAAGTAGCGCTGGCGCGTCTGCACGCCTGCGCGCGCAAGGGGCTCTCCCGACAGGGATGAGCGCGTGGCCGGGCGGCATATAAAACAAGGCCGACACCATCCATGCCGCATATCCAAGGTCCGCCAGCCGAGACCGAACTCTTTCGCTTGCTGATCCTGGGCGTGACCGACTACGCGATCTACGCGCTCGATCCGTCGGGAAGCGTGAGCAGCTGGAATGCGGGTGCGCAGCGGGCCAAGGGATATACGCGCGACGAGATCCTGGGCAAGCATTTCTCGTGTTTCTACACGCCCGAAGACCGTGCCGCCGGGCACCCCGAGCAGGCGCTGCGGCAGGCGCGCGAGCTGGGCCGCTTCGAGGCCGCCGGCGGYTGGCGCGTGCGCAAGGACGGTACCCGTTTCTGGGCGCACGTGCTGGTCACCCCCATCCACGACCGCACCGGCAGGCTGCTCGGCTACGCCAAGATCACGCGCGACATCACGCAGCAGAAGGCCGATGCCGAGCGCACCGCCGCGGTCGCGCGCAAGCTGGACCTGGCGCTCGAGAACATGTCGCAAGGCCTTTGCATGTTCGATCCGGACGGCAGGCTGGTCCTGGCCAACGGGCGCATGGAGGAGATCTTCGGCGCTGCCGCCAAGGGGCTGGAGCCGGGCACGGATTTTCTCGAAGTCTGCCGCGCCATGGCCGGCGCGCGCGCGCGGGAGGCCGCGGCGCCCGGCGCCCTGGCGGGCCGGACCGGCCGCGACCACGCCGCCGAAGCGGGGCAGCCCGAAGCCCGTGCCGAGCAGTATGCGCAGTCGTTGTCGGAACGCCACCGCGATATCCTGCGCCGCCACAAGAACTGGCGCAGCGTGGAAGCGCTGCCTGACGGGCGCGCCATCGCGCTGTCGCACAGCGCCATGCCCGACGGGGCGTGGGTGACCACCTGCGAGGATGTCACCGAGCAACGCCGTATCGAGGCCAAGATCCACCACCTGGCGCGTCACGACGGCTTGACCGGGCTGCCAAACCGCAGCTTCCTCGATGCCTACCTGGACGATGAGCTACAGCGCGCGCACCTGCAGGGCTGCCAGGTGGCCACGCTGGGCATCGACCTGGACCGCTTCAAGGAGGTCAACGACCTGCACGGCCGCGCCGCGGGTGATACCGTGCTGCGCACGCTTGCCGCGCGTATTGCCGCCCAGATGCAGCCGGGCGAGTTCATCGCCCGCATCGACGGCGACGAGTTCATGGCCGTCAAGCGTTTCACGCGGCAAACCGAACTGAGCGATTTCACCGCGCGCCTGGTGACCTGCCTGAGCGAGCCGGTGCGGCTCGATGGCTACGACCTCACCACCAGCGCCAGCATCGGCATCGCGATCTATCCCGGCGACGGCACGCACCGCGACCAGCTGGTCGGCAATGCCGGCCTGGCCATGCGCCGCGCCAAGGGCAGCCTGTCGGAATCGATCTGCTTCTACGAACGCCGCATGGATGAGACGGAGCGCGAACGCCGCGCGCTGGCCGGCGAGCTGTGGATGGCCATCGCCGCCAACCAGTTCGTGCTCGACTACCAGGTGCAGACCGCGATTGCCAGCGGCGAGGCGATCGGCTGCGAGGTRCTGCTGCGCTGGSASCATCCSGAGCGSGGCCTGATCCCGCCCGACAGTTTCATGCCGCTGGCCGAGGCGTGCGGCGCCATCCTGCCGATCGGCGAGTGGGTGCTGCGCACCGCCTGCAGCGAGGCCGCGCGATGGACCTTGCCGCGCAAGATCTCGGTCAACCTGTCGCCGGTGCAGATCACCCACGGCAACCTGGTGACGCTGGTGGCGCGCCTCCTGGAGGAAACCGGACTGCAAGCCGGCCGGCTCGAACTCGAGATCACCGAATCCACCATCACCGGCGACAGGGAGCGCGCGCTGGACATCCTGCGCGGCATCAAGGCGCTGGGCGTCAGCATCGCCATCGACGATTTCGGCACCGGCAATTCCTCGCTGGATACCCTGCGTTCTTTCCCGTTCGACAAGATCAAGCTGGACCGCAGGTTTATCGCCGAGATCGCCGGGAACCAGCAGGCCAAGGCCATCATCCGCGCCATCCTGGCGCTTGGCCAGAGCCTGGCCATCCCGGTGCTGGCCGAAGGCGTGGAGACCGCCGAGCAGCTCAAGCTGCTGCAAGCCGAAGGCTGCGACGAAGCGCAGGGCTATCTGCTCGGCCGCCCGCAACCGCTCGCGCTGTTCCGCCGCGACCATGCCGTGCTCGTGGCGCCGCAGGCGCAGGCAGACCCCCGCTCCCGATCGCCAGGGTGACGCACGAGGCGCGCGGGCGCGCGGCGAACCCCATCTCGCCCGGGAAGCGCGCGGAACTCGCCTGCCGGGCCGCACTCTGATCCCTTATCGGCGGCCGCCCTGGCCGCCGCCCGGACCAGAACAGGGAGCGGCAGTGCCAGCACGGATCACCCGCATCCAGGCGGGCATCGGCGGCGTCATCGAAGCCGATGGCGACGATGGCGGCGATGGCGGCCATGGCGGCTCAAGCCCGTCATGAAGGACCTGCCCCGCGTCGCCGCATGCCAGCCACCGGGCCCCGAGGCAGGGTCCCCGCACCCGGGACCGGTGCGCGAGGTGGGCGATCGCAGCGGCGGCCACCATGTCTCTCCCCATCGGCTGCCCGGATGCGCGCACGCTGATCCGCTCACGCCCGCCGACCGCTACCAGGAACTGTTCGTCGCGGTGCAGATGGCCCGCGTCTTCAGCGACAGCAAGACCTTCACCGATGCCATCCCGCGCCAGGACCCGGAATCGATCCTGACCGCATACCGGGCCAGCGCGGGCGCTGCCGGATTCGACCTCGCGGGCTTCGTGCAGGCGCATTTCACGCTGCAGGAAGTGCCGCGCAGCCGTTATGTCTCCGATCCCCACCAGACCCTGGGCGACCATATCGACGCTCTGTGGCCGGTGCTCACGCGCCATCCGGCGGAGCACCCGCCGCAATGCTCGCTGCTGCCGCTGCCCAATGCCTACGTGGTGCCGGGAGGGCGCTTTACCGAACTCTATTACTGGGACTCCTACTTCACCATGCTGGGCCTGACCGTCAGCGGCGACGCCAGCCTGCTGCATGGCATGGCAGACAATTTCTCCTACCTGCTCGATACCTATGGCGTGATTCCCAACGGCACGCGGACCTACTACCTCAGCCGCTCGCAGCCGCCCGTGTTCGCGTTGATGGTGGAGCTGTTCGATGACCACGGCGTGAAGCCCGAGCTGGCCTACCTGCCGCAGCTTCGCAAGGAGTATGCGTTCTGGATGCGCGGCGCCGAGCACCTGGCGCCGGGACAGGCTTGCCGGCGCGTGGTCAGGCTCGCGGACGGCAGCCTGCTCAACCGCTACTGGGACGAGCGCGATACGCCGCGCGAAGAAGCCTTTATCGAGGATATCGGCACGGCCGCCGCCTCGTCGCGCCCCGCGCCCGAGGTCTACCGCGACCTGCGCGCCGCGGCGGAATCGGGCTGGGACTTCAGCTCGCGCTGGCAGGAGCCCGGCGGCGGCCTGGAAACGATACGGACCACGGCCATCCTGCCGGTCGATCTCAACAGCCTGCTGTACAAGCTGGAGACGAAGCTGGCCGAGCTGGCGGCAGCCGCGGGCGAGGCGGACGCGCCGGACTTCCTGGCACGCGTGCAGGCGCGGCGGCATGCCATCGACCACCTGATGTGGAACGAGGCCGAAGGTGCCTGGTTCGATTTCGACTGGCAGCGCCACCAGCCCCGCGCCAACCTCACGGCGGCCACCGTGATGCCGCTCTACGTGGATGCCGCCAGCCCCGCGCAGGCGGCGCGGCTCGCACGCACCGTGACCGCGCGCCTGCTGCAACCCGGCGGCATGGCCACCACCGAGCGCATCAGCGGCGAGCAGTGGGACCAGCCGAATGGCTGGGCGCCGCTGCAATGGCTGGCCATCGGYGGGTTTGCGCGCCACGGCCAGCGTGCGCTCGCGCGCGAGATCGCGCACCGCTGGCTGCATACCGTGGCCAGCCTCTATCGCCGCGAGTACAAGCTGGTGKAGAAATACGCATTGCGGCATGCGCCGCATGGGGCCGTGGGCGGTGGCGGCGGCGAGTATCTCCTGCAGGACGGCTTCGGCTGGACCAACGGCGTGGTGCGCCGCCTGCTGCAGCAGCATCCCAGCCACGCGGCCTGCGCCTCGCGCGCGGGAGAGCCGGGCTAGCTTGCCCCGGGCTCGCGCATCCAGTGCGCCACGGTGGCGGCCAGCCAGGCCGGGTCGTCGTGCGGCAGGTCGTGGCCGGCCCACGCGTGCCTGCGGTGTGCCACGGCCCATGCCGCCGCCAGGCGGGCCGAGCACTCCGGATCGACCAGGCGGTCGGCCGCCGAGGACACCACCAGCGTGGGGCAGCGCGGCGCCGCCGCCGCGGCGCGGTAGCGCGCCGCGGCCCATAGCTGGCGCAGCGCATTGCCTCGGCTCACCGGCGCGCTCGCGCGGATCGCGCTCCATGCCGCCACGTCGGCAGCCAGGGCGGCCCTGGTATTGCAGGTGAGGCGATGGATGGTGCGCTCGCAATAGGGGCCGTCCTGCCAGCGCAGCGCCATGCCGGCCAGCGCCGCCCAGTTGCGCGGGCGCAGGCGCTGCGCCACGCTGCCAAACGGCCGCATGCTGGTGTTGACCAGCACCAGCGCGCCGATCTCCTGCGGGTAGCGCCGCGCCCATTCCGCCGCCACCATGGCGCCCAGCGACATCGCCAGCACGCGGTAGGGCGGCGCCAGGGCCTGCCGGCGCGCGCTGGCGCGCATGTGCTCGACCATCGCCGCCACGCTCGGTGGTGCGCGCCGTGCCGCCTCCGTGCCGTTGCCGGGCAGGTCCAGCAGGGTCAGGCGCGTGATGCCGCAACGCGCCCGCAGCGCGGCGGGCAGCGCCCCCCAGTGGCGCGCTTCGCGCGTGAGCCCGCGCAGCAGGATCCATTCGTTGAGCCGGGCGTTCATCGGAGCCGGCCGCCCTGCCATTGCGCCGTGGCCTGCGCCAGCAATTGCGCGCGCCGCTCGCCGCGCGGCAGCCAGCGCTCGGGCGCGTAGGCCACGCGCCCGAGGAAGTCGAGCAGGTTGGCGTGACGGCGCAGCACGCGCTCGGTGCGGTGCGCCTTGACCGGATTGAAGAAGCCATGGCGCGAGAACAGCTGCCGCGGATTCTTCTTGATCCACAGCCAGGAACCCAGCTCGAGCGTCATCGGCAGGAAGATGTTGGCCGGCGGCGTATGGTCGTAGGCCCAGTCCCACAGGTCGCCATGCAGCAGGTACTGGTTGCTCTGCGGCTCGAACGCATAGCCGTGGTGCGGATGCGCCTGCTCGAACATCGTCTTGAGCGCGAACATTTCGGGCAGGTGCGCCATCGGCGCGGCCGTGCGCGCGTACGGAAACCAGATACTGTCGCCCCAGCCGTAGCCGGAGTGGCAGTCCAGCGCGAAGCTCAGGGGGCGTTGCTGCAATTGCTCGGAGACCACGCGCAGCATGGCCGTGCTTTCCAGCTCCATCGGTGCTCCCAGCCTGCCGCGATACCACGGCAGCCACGGGCCCAGCCGCTGTCCGCCGGCCAGCGGCGGCACGCGGCCAACGGCGTCCTGCGGCGCGTTGCGCATCAGGTCGACGCCGTTGGGGTTGGCGCGCGTGGACGCCCACATGCCGCCCGGGTTGACGATGGGCATGAAAAGCAGCCGCACCGATTGCAGTTGCCGCTCGAGCAACTCGTCCCACTCCAGCCGCCACAGCAGCATGCGCATGTAGTCGAGCAGCAGGTGGGTGCCGATACGCTCCAGGCCGTGGATGCCGGCAAAGAACCCGATGGCGGGTGCGCGCGGGTCGTCCGAGCCGATGCTGGCGGTGTAGAGGGGGAAGCGCTGTGCGCCTGCGCTGACCTCGCCGACGCAGCGGGCGTCCAGGCGATGCGCGCCGGTTTCGAGCAGGGCTTCCAGTTGCCGCATTTCAGCGAAACCGTCGGCGGCGGGCAGGGGCATGGGCGAGGGCAGATCCGGGGGCGCGGTCCAGGCAGACGGGGTTGCGCCCATCATCGGCCGCCAATGTGAAATCCCCGTGACGGCGGATGAGGTTGTCCGTGCACCGGCTTCGAATCCGGCTTCGAATCTGACTCCGAGGCACGGACCGTGCCGGTGCGCGGGCGCCTACCCGGCCATCCCGGGTGCGAACAGTTCTAGTATCGTCCACCCCCGCGCCGTCGCCAAGGCGCCAAGCGCGGCATCCGGATTGGTCGCCACGGGATGGCTCACCGCCTCGAGCAGCGGAATGTCGTTGCGGGAATCGCTATAGAACGCGGTGCGCTCGAACCGGTCCCACCGCAAGCCCAGCGAAGCCAGCCACTGCGCAACCCGCTCGATCTTGCCCGCGCCGAAGCTCGGCACGCCGGCGACGGCGCCGGTGAACCCGCCGCGCGCGTCGCACGCGGCCTCCACGGCCACCAGGTGCTCCACCCCCAGCGCCGCCGCAATCGGCTCGGTGACGAACCGGCACGTCGCCGTGACGATGCAGCACAGGTCGCCGGCATCGCGGTGACGGGCCAGCAGCGCGCGGGCTGGCGGGCGGATGGCAGGCACGATCACCTCGCGCATGAAGCTCGCGCGCAGCGCCTCCAGGCGCGCGCGCGGATGGCGTGCCAGCAGGCCGAGGGCAAAGGCGGCATGGCGCCGGAAGTCGAGTCGCCCCGCGCTGTACTCGGCCAGCCACAGCGCGTTGTTGGCTTCGACTTCGCGCGCGTCGGCGGCGCCGGCCGCCACCAGGTAGCGAGCCCATTCGTATTCGCTGTCCAGCGGTAGCAGGGTGTGGTCGAGGTCAAACAAGGCAAGGCGGGGCATGCGCCGTCTCCGGTCGGAAAACCGCACAGGATGGGCAGGCGCGGTGACCCGCGCGTGATGCGCGGCGCAAGAATTCCGATACCGTTATCGGCGAATTTCCGCCGCCGCGGGAAAGCGCTCGCCTAGGCGGCTGCGCGGGGGGCGAGGCATTCGAGGAAGGCGCCGATCAGGCGGGTATGCGTGCGGCCCTGGAGACAGTACAGGTACTCGTGCAGTACCGGCGGGTGGCTGGCGAACGGTACCACGCACAGCCCGGCATCGCGCGGGACTTCGCCGAGCGGCACCACGCTCGTTCCCAGGCCCTGGCGGATGGCTTCGTAGATGGCCTCGCGGCTGCCGATCACGGTGCTCGACGGCAGCTTCAGCCCGGCATCTTCCAGCGCCGTCTCGACCGCCTTGCGGGTCATCGAGCCATGTTCGCGGATCAGCAGGTGGCAGCCGGAGATCTGGGCGAGGGTGACGCTGGGCGCGCGCGCCAGCGGGTGGCCGGGGTCGACCACCAGCACCATGGGATCGGACGCCAGGGTGATGCGGGCCAGGCGATCRTCGTCGACGGCGTGCGACGAGACCGCGACGTCGATGCGGTACTCGAACAGCGCGTCCAGCATCTGTTGCGAGTTGCCGATGTCGAGGCTGATCCCGATGGCCGGGTAGCGTTCCCGGAACGCGGCCACGCTGGGCAGGATGTAGTAGGGGCCGGTAGCGCCCACGCGCAGCTTGCCCAGGTGCAGGTTGCCGGCGTTGCGCAGCAGGAAATCCGCGCTGCCCTCGTGCTGCATCAGCTGTTCCACCACGGGCATGAGGGCCACGCCGACATCGCTGAGGTCGACCCGGCCGCCGCGGCGGTAGAACAGCTCCACGCCGTAGCTTTCTTCCAGCTGCCGGATGCGGCCGGTGACGGTGGGCTGGCTCACGCGCAGCTGCTTGGCGGCGGTGGTGATGCTGCCCTGGCGCGCCACTTCATAAAACGTCGTCAGCAGGTCGCCGAGCATGGGAATCCGGGGGAAGGAAGCAAGCGCGCCAGTCTAGCGGCGCTTTGTGACAGTTCCGCGCAGCGCCGCCACGGGGGCGGCGGCGCTGCACGCGGGGCCGGGCGGCCAGGCCCGGGGCCACTCCCCGCGCCTACTTGCCCAGGGCGGGATCGGACTTGCCGTCCGCGCCGGTTTCCACGCGCCCGGCGAAGCGGCGCTGGAAACCGCCCTGCGGCACCGTGACGGCGAAGTCGTACCAGTTGTCCTGCAGGCCCAGCGGCCAGTGCTGGTCGAGCTGCTTGCCGGCGGGGATGTCGAAGCTCCAGGGCCCGTCGGTGCGGTAGGCCTTGGGTGTGACGGTGAAGGTGCAGGGCGCGGGGCCGGTATTGATCATGGTCAGGTAGACCGCGGCATTGGCGACGTCGTAGCACACGCGGATTTCCGGCGCGGTGCCGCCGGCCGCCGCCACGGCGCTGACGTCGCCCTGGAAGCTGCGGTGGAAGCCGTTCGGGCCGAGCACCCACAGATCGTACTTGCCATTGTCGGCGGCGTAGGCGTCCCAGCTATCGTGCAGTTCCTTGCTGGGCTCCACCACGTAGCGGCGGGGCACGCGGTCCAGGTGCAGGCGGTCGTACACATGGAACACGGCGGCGGCGTTGCCGGTGTTGCTGAACAGCAGCCACATGACGCGCGAGCCCGGATCCTCGCGCCCGCTCACGTGCAGCTCGTACGGCAGCGCGCGGGACGGGCGCTSGCCGGCTTGCTGGGTGGCGGGCGCAGCGGCCTGCGCGCTCTCGGTGGGCAGCGGCACCTGCGCCTTGGCCTCCTGTGCGGTGCGCACGGCATCGGCGGCGGTCTTGGTGCGGCTGGGCATGCCCGGCAGGGCCGCGCTGTTGGGGCTGACGAAGTTGAAGGCGGAGCTCAGGTCGCCACAGATGGCGCGGCGGTAGGCGCTGATATTGGTTTCGGCGACGCCGAAGCGCGCCTCCATGAAGCGCAGCACCGAGGTGTGGTCGAACACCTGCGAGTTGACCCAGCCGCCGCGGCTCCAGGGCGACACCACGTACATCGGCACGCGCGGGCCGGGGCCGTAGGGATGCTTGTCGGTGTGGTACTCGCCGTCGGTGGAAACGGTGGACTTGCCGGCCAGCACGCCGCTGGCGTCGTAGGCCGGCGCGCATGGCGGCGGCACGTGGTCGAAGAAGCCGTCGTTCTCGTCGAAGTTGATCAGCAGGACGGTCTTGCTCCAGATGTCCGGATTGGCGGTGAGCGCGTTGAGCACTTCCTGCGTGTACCAGGCGCCCTGCACGGGGCTCGAAGGCCCGGGGTGCTCGGAGTAGTTGGCCGGGGCCACGATCCACGAGACCTGCGGCAGGCCGCCGGCGGCGATGTCGTCCTTGAGCGCCTGCAGGAAGCCGTTGTCCGGCATGGTGTTGCCGATGCCCTTGATGAGCGGGTTGATGGCTTCGTCGGCGACGGTATAGGCCGGGTAGGGACTGCCGCTGGAAGCATTGCCACGCGCTTCGTTGGCCTTGCGGTACTGCACGAAGCCGGCCAGCGGATTGTCGGTGAAGTTGTCCGGCATGTTCTGGTAGACCTTCCAGCTCACGCCGGCGGCCTGCAGGCGTTCCGGATAGGTGGTCCAGCGGTAGCCGCCGGTGGAGGCGCCCATGGAGTCGCCGCTGTTGTCGATCACCGGCCCGCCGTTGGCGCCGGTGGGGTCGTTGGTCCCGGTCCAGTGGAACAGGCGGTTGGTGTTGGTGCCGCCGTGGAATCCGCAGTGATACGCGTCGCACAGCGTGAAGGCGTTCGCCAGGGCAAACTGGAAGTCCAGCTCGGCCTCGGTGTAGTAGCCCATCGACTGGGTCTGCTTGTAGGTGGGCCACTTGTTCATGCGGCCCAGGTCCCAGGCGTTCTGCGCGTCGGGGTAGCTGTGCGGAGTGCCGCTCACGCGCTGGGCGTTGCCCGTGGCGCTGTCCAGGTGATACGGCTGCACGATGCGGTTGGTAAAGGTCTGCTGCCAGACGTTGAGGCCGCCGGCCAGCGGGATCGGGAAACGGTCGCCGAAGCCGCGCACGCCCCTGAGCGTGCCGAAGTAATTGTCGAAGGAGCGGTTTTCCTGCATCAGGATCACCACGTGCTCCACATCGCGGATGCTGCCGGTGGCGTTGTTGGCCGGAATCGCCAGGGCGCGGCGGATCGACGGCGGGAAGGCGGCCAGCGCCGCGGCGGCGGAGGCGCCACCGGCCATCTTGAGGAAGTTGCGTCTGCTGTGAAGGCTCATCTTGATTGGTTCTGGCTAGGCTGTTCGGCTGGTCGGTTGGTGCGGACGTTGCCCGGCGCGGTGCCGGGCCTGCCCATCCATCAGGGCGCGCAGCGCAGTTGCGGCGTCACCGCCGGTTGTGCGCCGGGCTCGGCCGGCTTGGCGGGAGGCTGGGCTGCGTTGTTGTCGCCGGCGTCGCCGCCGCAGGCGCTCAGCACGGCGCACAGCGCCAGCGCCGCCAGCCATGCGGGCAGTGCGTGAATCGAGATCGAAGGCTTCATGGTCACGTTTGCTCTCGTGGGGAATCAGGGGTTGAGCGTGGACAGGGGCTGGCGCGAGCCGGTGATGGTCTGCAGCTCGGCCAGGCTGAGCTGGCGCGTCCACATGGCGAGGTCGTTGAACTCCATCACGCCCTTGAGCGAGCCGGCGTTGTTGGGCACGTAGGCGTGGGTGGCGTCGTCATTGATGCCCCACTGCCTGGTGTTGAGGCCGCCGAGCCTGGTCACGTCGGTGTTGACGATGGCCTGGTTTTCTTTCTTCTGCACCCCCATCACCGGGTCGATGATGTAGGCGCTGAAGGTCTTGGCCGTGGCGTTGACCGACAGGGCCAGGTAGGCCCACTGGCTGGCGCTGAACTTCATGCCCTGGATGTCGTCGCGCTTGCCGCCGCTGCCGATGTTGAAGCGCACCTCGCAGCTGCCGAACAGGCCGATGGCGATGCCGGCGTTCGACCCAGAGACGTAGTTCTTGTTCGACAGGATCGGCTCGCCGGTGCCGTTGCCCTGGGTGCAGTCGGACTTGAACCAGAAGCCGATGGTGAACTGCGGGGACAGCGCGATATCGGCGCCGCTCTGGTTCAGCACGTAGGCGTCGACGTTGGAGTTGACCTTCAGCGACCTGGTGCCGAAGTTGTCGGTGCCGGGCGAGCCGCCGTCGGTGCCGGCCACCCACGGGCCGATGGTGGTGGTGCCCTTTGCGTCGACCGCGGGCAGCGTCTCGAAGCTGTAGTACGCGGCGAGGTTGTTGCGCAGCGTGTCGGCCAGCACGACCGGCTTGACGTAGTTGATCTGCGCCAGCAGGGAGGCGGGCACACCATTGCGCACCAGCGTGTAGTTGTAGCGGTAGACACCGCTGGCTGGCGCGTTGAGGGTCTTGTCCTCGTAGCTGGTGGTGCCGGCGGGCAGGGTGGCGATCTGCACGCCGTCGCGCAGCAGCGTCATGTCGCCGGTGGCGGCGGCAGGATTCTGCCAGGACAGCACCAGCGAATCGCTGAAGGTGCCGACGGTGGATTTCAGTGCGCGCGCGCCGGCGCTGCCGGTCAGCGCGGAGCCGTCGAGCTTGTACGACGCGGCGGGGATGGCCACGCCGCCATGGGCCAGCAGCGTGGGCAGCAGGTCCGTCTCGCCCGGCAGCGCCGAGAGCGCGGCGGCGGTGGCCGGTGCGGCGGGCAGGTTGCTGGCCAGCGCTGCGTTGAACGGCTTGTTCAGCGCGATGAAGGCGGTGCGGTTTTCCACGGTGGGCAGCGTGGTGGTGGCGCCGGTGGCGTCGAGGCCGTGGCTGGTGGTCACGGCCACCAGCCAGTCTTCGCCGGCGTTGGCCTGGCGGCGCGCCTGCACGGCGGCCAGCAGCTTGCCGAGCGCCTGGTCGAAGGCGGCCAGCGCGCTCGCGTAGCCGCCGCCCTGGAAGCCTTGCGTCGCGGCGGCCAGGTCGGGGGCGGCGTATTGGGCAAGGACCACGTCGTAGCCCGACTGCACCAGCTTCAGGCCTTCCTGCGTGACGCAGCCGTCGTCGTAGGCGCAGTCGCGTAGCGAATCGATATTGCCGGTGGCCGCGTCGGCCTTGAGCAGTGCCGGCAGGGTTGCCGAACTGCTGGCCACGCCCAGGCGCTGCCTGGCGGCCCCGGCGCTGCTGGCGTTGGCGGTGCGCAGGTACTGGAACAGGGTCGGGGCCTTCAGGCCGCCGAGGGTCGCCACGTCGTCGTTCACGCCGTGGCGGTCCTGCCAGGTGCCGGTCAGCACGGTGGCCCAGCCCGGGCCGTCCAGCGGTGCCTGCTCGGTGGTGGTGCCGAGCCTGCCGCCGGTGGACGAAGGCGTGATCGCCAGCGTGGCCAGGTTGGGCATGCCGCGCTGGATCATCGCGCTCTGCAGCTGGCTGTAGGTGGCGCCGTCCACGCCGACCAGCAGGATCTTCTTGCTGGTGGCGCCCGCGTTGCCGTTGCCGGCATTGCCCTGGTCCGGGGCAACGGTCGCCGGCGCATCGCTGCCGCCGCCGCATGCTGCTACCGCGCCCGCCAGGGCCAGGCTGCACGCCACGCGTGCCTGCTGTTTCCATGCCATGTCTGCTTCCCTCTTTTCTGTTGTCTCGCTAGCCGCGCGCCGCAACGGCGGCGCTGCCAATCACGCTGCCCGTGACGCGTTGGCAGAGTAAGAAAAGGGGTTGTCAGCCGGGTGACAGGCGGGCAAAGAATGCTGATGCGCCTATTCGCATTCCTGATGGAACAGGCATGCGCGAAGCGCAGCCAGGGCCGGGCGGCGTGGCTGCGGAGCGGAAAATGCGGGGGGATGGGTGAGGCGGGTGAGGCGGGTGAGGCCGGTGCGGTGGGGCAGGAGAGGGACAGGACAGCGCCCGCGCGAGCGGCGGGCGCTGCGGGCGATCAGGCGTTGGCTGCCTGCGCGGGCTTGCCGCCGGCACGGGCGGTCTTGCGTCCGGCCGCCAGCGCCATCAGCGCGGCCACCAGGCAGGCCGCGCCGGCGGCGTACAGGGCCGGCGTATAGGTCAGCAGCAGGGTGCGCGTGAGGCCGGCGCCGAAGGCGGCCGTGGCGGCACCGACCTGGTGGGCGGCGAAGATCCAGCCGAACACCATCGGCGCGCGCTCCTTGCCGAACGCCGAGCCTGCCAGCTTGACCGTGGGCGGCACCGTGGCGATCCAGTCCAGGCCGTAGAACATGGCGAAGATCGACAGGCCGTACAGCGTGAAGGTGGAGTGCGGCAGCCAGAACAGCGACAGCCCGCGCAGGCCGTAGTACCAGAAGAGCAGCTTGCGGCAGTCATAGCGGTCCGACAGCCAGCCCGACAGGATGGTGCCGACGAAATCGAAGGCGCCCATCATGGCCAGCGCGCCGGCGGCGGGCACCGCGCTCATGCCGAAGTCCGCGCACAGCGAGATGAAGTGCGTCTGGATCAGGCCGTTGGTGCTGAGGCCGCAGATGAAGAAGGTGCCGGCGAGGACCCAGAAGGTCTGGCTGCGGGCCGCATCGCGCAGCACCACGAACGGGCCGCGCAGCGTCAGCGGCGCGGGAGCCGCCGGCGGCTGGGCCGCCGTGGCCGGCACCTTCTGCGGCACTTCGCCGAAGGCCGCCAGGCCTACGTCCGCCGGGCGGTTGCGCATGAAGCAGAACACCAGCACGGCCAGCACCGCGCAGGCCAGCAGCACGGGCAGCACGGCGGTGCGCCAGCCCATATGCTCGATCAGCCAGGCCGCCACCGGCAGGAACGCCAGTTGCCCGGTGGCGGAACTCGCGGTCAGGACGCCGATCACCAGCCCGCGCCGCGCGCTGAACCAGCGGCTCGCCACCACCGCCGCCAGCACCAGCGCGGTCAGTCCGGAGCCGACGCCCAGCATCAGGCCCCAGGCGACAAAGAGTTGCCACAGCTCGGTGGCCACCGTGGCCAGCGCCATGCCGCCGGCGATCAGCCCCAGCGCGGCCCACACCACGTTGCGCACCCCGAAGCGTTCCATCAGGATGGCCGAGAACGGCGCCATCAGGCCGAACAGCGCAAAGCGGAAGGCTAGGATCGACGAGATCTGGTCSGTATYCCARCCCATCTCGCKGGTSAGCGGYTTGAGGAAGGCGCCSGGCARGCCGAGSGCGGCSGAKGTGGTCAGCATCACGCAGAAGGTGATGGCGGCGATCARCCAGGCGTAGTGGATGCCGCGCCGGTCGAGCCGGCTGGAAAGCGCTTGAGCAAACATGAAGTATCCAGGAGCAGGGTTTCGGTTTCGGTTTCGGTTCGGTTTTGTGAGCGAGGGGTGGGCGTTGCTTGTCCTTACGGTGCGAGTGGGCCCAGCAGCATGTCGTGCGCGGCGGCGAGGATGTCGTCGGACAATGCGTCGCCGGCCGTCGCCCGCGCCAGCGTCATCGCGCCCACCAGCGTGGACAGTTGCGCCAGCGCCAGCTTGCGGCGCTCGGCCGGGTCATCGTGCGCCACCGTCTTCATCCAGTCTTCGACCATGACCTTGAGGCCGTCGATATAGGCCTGCCGCACCGGCTTGTCCGCGGGTTCGCGCGCCACGTCGCTGGCCAGCGCTACCGCAGAGCAGCCCTCGCCGGGGTGCGCGCAGTGATCCTGCGTCAGATAGGGTTCAACCAGGTTGGCGCGCATGGCGCGCTTGTCGTCGCCRCCGCGGCCGATGCGGCCCGCCCAGCGCCGCGCCGATTCTTCGAAGCCGCGCTTGCACGCCAGCTCCGCCAGCGCGTCCTTGGACGAGAAGTGTCCATAGAAGCCGCCATGGGTCAGGCCGGCCCCGGCCATCAGCTCGGCCACGCTGACGCCGTTCAGTCCGCGCTCGCGGAACAGCCTTGTAGATGCTGCCTCGATCGCTTCGCGGTTCTTTTCTGCCTGTTCTCGTGATGCGCGCGCCATGTCCGCTCTCCTGGCAAGTTTTTTCTTGACCGGATTTTATATGACACCCATAATTTATTCAATAAATGTTGCTCATCATTTAAAAAGCTGCTGGCCGCCCTGGCTCGCAGCATCCTTCCGCCCTCAAGGAGGCATTTCATGCAGAATCTGTTCGATCTCACTGGCCGCGTGGCCGTCATCACCGGCTCCACCAAAGGCATGGGCCTCGAAATGGCCCGCGCGCTCGGTGCCTCCGGCGCCGCCCTGGTGGTGTCGGGCCGCGACCAGGCTGGCGCGGCGGCAGTCGCCGCCACGCTCGAAGCCGAAGGCTTCAAGGCCAGGGGAATCGCTTGCGACATCGCCGATGTCGGCAGCGTGCGCGCCTTCGCCGAGCAGGCACTGGCCGCCTTCGGCCGCGTCGATGTGCTGGTGCTGAACGCGGCGGCCAGCGCGGAGGTGGGTTCGCTTCTGACGCAGGGACCGGACCTGTTCGACCAGGCCATGGCCGGCAATGTGCGCGGCAACCTGGTGCTGGTCAACGCCCTGGCGCCGCAGATGATCGCGCGCGGCGACGGCTCCATCACGTTCATGTCGAGCATCGCGGCCAAGCGCGGCTCGGCCATGCTGGGTCTCTACAGCATCACCAAGGGGGCGACCGACCAGGCCGTGCGCAGCCTGGCGCAGGAACTTGGCCCGCATGGCATCAATGTGAATGCCATCAATCCGGGCCCGGTGCGCACCGAGTTCTCGCGCGAGGCGCTGTGGGGAAATCCGGAGCAGGAAGCGCGGCTGGCGGCCGGCATTCCCATGCGCCGCATCGGCGAGGCCAGGGATGTGGCCGGGCTGGCAGTGCTGCTGGCCTCGCCGGCCGGGCGCTTCATCCACGGGCAGAGCATCGGCGTGGATGGCGGCCTGTCGGCGTAAGCGCTTTCGCGTGCGCTGAGCACCGCCGTCGTCGCGCAGGCCGGCGCGAGCGTGCCGTCGGGATTGGCGCTATTCTCGGTGTCTTTCTTTCGGGCAAGACGCAAGACATGACGGCAATCGACCTATCCCGTTTCCCTCGCTACACCCTGCGCGAAGGCGTGGCGCCGATCCAGCATCTGCCACGGCTGAGCCAGTACCTTGGCGGCGCCGATATTTTCGTCAAGCGGGACGATATCGGCGGCCTGGGCGGAGGCGGAAACAAGCTCAGGAAGCTCGAATACCTGGTCGGGGAGGCACTGGCGGACGGTGCCGATACCATCATCACGGTGGGCGGAAGGCAATCGAACCACGCACGGCTGACCGCCGCGGCCGCGGCAAAGGCGGGGCTGGCATGCGAGCTGATCCTTGCACGCCTGGTCCCGCGTGAGGACGCCGACTACGTGAATAGCGGGAACGTGCTGCTCGACGACCTGTTCGGGGCGCGCGTGCATGACCTGCCGGCGGGCTCCGACGCGCTGGGGTATGCCAACCAGCGCGCCGAGGCGCTGCGCGCGCAAGGGCGTCGCGTCTACGTCTGCCCGCTGGGCGGCTCCAGCCCGACCGGCTGCCTGGGCTACGCGGCATGCGCCGTGGAAATCGACGACGAAGCCAGTACGCGCGGCCTGTCCTTCGATCGCATCCTGGTGGCCAACGGCAGCGGCGGCATGCAGGCCGGGCTGATAGCGGGGGAGATCGCCTGCGGCCGTCCGGCAGCGCGCGTTGCCGGCTACTCGGTGCTGGCACCGCTCGAGAAGGCGCGCGAGGACACGCTTGCCAAGGCAAGGCAGACCCTGGCGCTGCTCGATCCGGCGCTCGGCGTTGCGTCGCTGTTTGCCTACCGGAGCATCTTCTAGCGCAAGCGCCGCCGCTGGCGGCCGCAGCCGGCCGGATCGCGGCAGGCGCGGACAACCATTGCCATGGCATCGCCCGCGGCGGCAATAGCGAACGCTCGGCCGACGCGTCGCCGCGCCGCGCGGGGCGCACTCATCCGTGCATCCCCGCCAGCCGCATCAGCGCGCGGATCGCCAGGGCCACCAGTCCCAGCCCCGCCACGCTGATCCCCCAGATCGCCAGCATCCAGCCGATCCGCGCCAGCCAGCCGCGCGGCGCCCGCGGGTGCCCGCGCCGTCGCGCCGCCATCAGTGATACCCCTCTCCGTGCTTGACCTTGCCACGGAACACGTAGTACGCCCACACCGTGTACATCAGGATGAAAGGAATGATGAACAACGCCCCCACCAGCGTAAAGCCCTGGCTCTGCGGCGGCGCGGCGGCATCCCAGATCGTGATGCCGGGCGGCACGATATTCGGCCACACGCTGATGGCCAGCCCGCTGTAGCCCAGGAAGACCAGGGCCAGCGTGTACATGAAGGGCGCGAGGTGGGCATCCGCGGCCAGCGACCGCACCAGCCGGTACATGCACAGCAACACCAGCAGCGGTACCGGCGCGAACCAGATCAGGTTGGGCAGGCTGAACCAGCGCTGGGCGATGCGCGCATGGGCAAGCGGGGTCCAGATGCTGATGATGGCGATCACGCCCAGCAAGGCCCAGGCCAGTCTGCCGGTGAGGTGCAGCATGCGCTGGTGCAGTTCGCCCTCGGTCTTCATGATCAGCCAGGTGCTGCCCAGCACCGTGTAGGCCACCGCCACGCCAAGCCCGCAGAACAGCGGAAAGGGATGCAGCCAGTCCAGCGGGCCGCCGGCGAAGGCGCGGCCGCTGACGCGGATGCCGTCGATATAGGCCCCCAGCGCAACGCCCTGGAAAAAGGCCGCGGCCAGCGAGCCGCAGATGAACGCCTTGTCCCAGACATGGCGCTCGCGGTCGTTGGCCTTGAAGCGGAACTCGAACGCCACGCCGCGGAAGATCAGGCCCAGCAGCATCAGGACCAGCGGCAGGTAGAGCGCGCTGAGCACCACCGAGTAGGCCAGCGGGAAGGCGGCCAGCAGGCCCGCGCCACCCAGCACCAGCCAGGTCTCGTTGCCGTCCCACACGGGCGCCACTGTATTCATCATCACATCGCGGTCATGGCGGTCCGGCACGAAGGCATAGAGCATGCCGATGCCGAGGTCGAAGCCATCCATCACCACGTACATCATCACCCCGAAGAAAATGATGACGGCCCAGATCAGGGAGAGGTCGATGCCCATGGTCAGCTCCGGGAATGCGTGGATGCGGCGGCCGTGCCGGGCACGTCCCCGGGGTCGTCGACGGCGGACAGCGGGCGGGCCGGCGTGTGGGCCGACGTACGCGCCGGGTGGGGACTCTCTTCGGCGTCGTCGTCGCCTTCATGCATGACCGGCCCCTTGCGCACCAGCCGCATCATGTAGGCGATGCCCACGCCGAACACGAAGAAGTAGGCCACGACGAACAAGGCCAGCGTCAGCGCCAGCTCCGGCGCGCCGTGCGGCGAGACGGCATCGGCGGTGCGCATCACGCCGTAGACCACCCAGGGCTGGCGCCCGATCTCGGTGGTGAACCAGCCTGCCAGGAGGGCCACCAGCCCGGCCGGTCCCATCCACAGCGCCATGCGCAGGAAGGCGCGCGCGCGGTAGAGAGCTTCGCCACGGCGCAGCAGCAGGCTCCACAGCCCGAGCAGGATCATCAGCATGCCCAGCCCCACCATCACGCGGAAGCTCCAGAACAAAATGGTGGCATTGGGCCGGTCCTGCGGCGGGAATTCCTTCAGGCCGGCGATCTGGCCGTCCAGGCTGTGCGTCAGGATCAGGCTGCCCAGGCGCGGGACCTCCACCGCGAAGCGGGTCTCCTCGCGCGCCATGTCGGGCCAGCCGAACACGATCAACGGCAGCGGTTCGTCGCCACGGTTCTCCCAGTGGCCTTCCAGCGCGGCGATCTTGGCAGGCTGATGCGCCAGCGTGTTGATGCCGTGCATGTCGCCGATCACGGCCTGCACGGGTGCCACCACCAGCAGCATCCACATCGCCATCGACATCATCTTGCGTATCGCCGGGTTATCGCGGCCGCGCAGCAGGTGCCAGGCCGCGGAGGCGCCGACGAACAGCGCCGTGGCGAGGAATGCCGCCACGCTCATATGCGCCAGCCGGTAGGGGAAGGACGGGTTGAAGATCACGCGCAGCCAGTCCACCGGCACCACGCGGCCGTCGATGATCTCGTAGCCCTGCGGCGTCTGCATCCAGCTGTTCGAGGCCAGGATCCAGGTCGCCGAGATCAGCGTGCCGAGCGCCACCATCAGGGTGGCGAAGAAGTGCAGGCCGGGGCCGACCTTCTTCCAGCCGAACAGCATCACGCCGAGGAAGCCGGCTTCGAGGAAGAACGCGGTCAGCACCTCGTAGGTGAGCAGCGGGCCGGTCACGCTGCCGGCGAAGTCCGAGAAGAAGCTCCAGTTGGTGCCGAACTGGTACGCCATCACCAGGCCGGACACCACGCCCATGCCGAAATTGACCGCGAAGATCTTGGACCAGAAGTGATAGAGGTCGCGATACACCGGATCCTTCGTGCGCAGCCAGCAGCCCTCCAGCACCGCCAGGTAGCTCGCCATGCCGATGGTGATGGCGGGAAAGATGATGTGGAACGAGATGGTGAACCCGAACTGGATGCGGGCGAGGTCGAGCGCGCTCAGGCCGAACATGGCGTGGTCTCCGTGATGCGGTGGTTGCCCGGGGTGGCTGGTCCATCGCACCCGGTAACGCGTAGGGATAGCGTAGACCACGCCGGGAGCGCGTTGAAGGACGCTTGTGCGTGGCGGCGGCCAGCGCCGGGAGATGGCCCCTGGTACGGCAGGGCGGAAGCGAGCGGGGAGCCTGCCCGGGCGGGCAGGCCTGAAGCGGGGATGTCCATGTGCGAAAGCCATGAGTTGGGCTCGCAACCGGGGCGCGGAGCGCGCCCGGCGCATGCCATGGACAACATGCTACCGGCAGGCCGGCGTGGATAACAGAAGCAACGACTTGAAAAAAGACCGTATCAGTTTGCTGCGCTCAAAGTGGTGCTGGCCGCGCACCGCCGAGCACGGCGTGTTCGGCGGCCCGCGCCTGGCACGCCTCCAGCAGCTGTACGGGAGAGATCTCCTTGCTGCCGATCATGCGGCGCAGCGCCACGGCGGCCTGCGCTGGCAAGCCGTCGTTCCGGGTCATGGTGGATGGGGTTGTGACTGAAGCCCGCGTGGCTAGCGGCTCAGCCCGCGCGCGGCCACCGGCCACAGGCAGGCGACCGTGCCGCCGCGCACGCCGATCATCTCGTCGTACAGGTTGAGGGTGGGATCGCAGTGGCCGGGCACCAGCAGCACCTGGCTGCCCAGTGCCGGCAGCACCGGCGCCGAGCGCGCGCCCGGCGCGGGCAGCGCTTCCACGATGCCGTGCTCGTCGTTGGCCGCCACATAGGCCAGCGCAAAGTCTTGCCCGTCGCTGCCCCATATCAGCGGCAGCCCGGAATCGACCGCCATCGATTTCAGCCCGGCATCCACCACCACGCGGGGGGTAGCCGGCGCGGGCGCCGCGGCGGCCGTCACGCTCATCACGCTGCTGGCGATAAACAGGCTGTGCTCGAAGCGCAGCGGCCCGCAGTAGTTGTTACGGGCATAGTCGCCGTCCATGAAGATGTACGAGCCGGGCTGGATCTCGGTATAGACGCCGCTGTGCAGGTCGAACTCCACGCTGCCGCTGCCGCCGCCGGTGACCGTGGCGCAGGTCACGCCGGCTTCGGCCAGCGCCGCGACCACGGCCGCGGTGCGCCTGGCGGCATCGGCCGCGGCCTGGCGGCGCGCGGCGTAGTCACGCACATGCTGGATGCCGCCGTGATAAGCCTGCAGGCCACGGAATTCCAGCTGCGCGTGCGCGCCGATCGCCTGCGCCAGTTGCAGCGCGGCGGGCGCGCCGGACACGCCGCAGCGGCCCTGGCCCACGTCGATCTCCACGAATACGCCGATGGTGCTGCCGGCCTGTGCCGCGGCGGCGGCCAGCGCCTGCACCTGGCGGGTGTCGTCCACGCACACGCTCATGCGCGCATGCACGGCCAGCTGCGCCAGCAGCGCGGCCTTGGCGGGCCCGGCGATCTGGTTGCTGACATGGATGTCCCTGACTCCCGCCTGCACGAAGGGCAGCGCCTCGCTGACCTTCTGGCAGCAGATGCCGACCGCGCCGCGCGCGATCTGCGCCAGTGCGATCTGCGGGCATTTGTGCGCCTTGGCATGCGGGCGCAGCTGCACGCCCGCCTGGTCGGCGGCCTGCTGCATGTGCGCCACGTTGCGCTCGAATGCGTCCAGGTCGAGCACCAGCGCGGGCGTGTCGATGGCGGTCATCGGCTGCCCGGCCACGGCGGCCGGCGCGAGCTGCAGGGCGGCCAGGGCCGAAGGCATCTGCGGGGATGGCGAAGCGGAAGCGGTAGTTGTCATGGAAGGCCTGTCTGGTGTCGTTCGGTTGGCATGGCGCCGCCGGCGGGCGGCCGTGCCTGCGATGATGTGGCGCGCGGGCGGGCGCTGTCAAACCAGCGTGCCGCCGCGCCGGTCACCGCGCCCGCCTCGACACTTGGCGCCATCAGTCGGCCTGGATATTGGCGCGCTGCGCAATGGCCCGCATGCGCGGCAGCTCCTTCGTGATCAGCGCGGTCACTTCGGCCGCATTGCCGTAGGCAGGCTCGAACCCGTTGTCGAGCAGCTTCTTGCGGGTGTCCGGGTCGGCCATGGTATCGGCCAGCGCCTTTTCCAGGCGTGCCTTGACCTCGGGCGGCAGTCCGCGTGGCGCCACCACCGCCAGCCAGGTGTCCATGTCGGTGGCGGGGAAGCCGCTTTCCGCCACGGTCGGCACTTCGGGCAGCAGGCTGGAGCGCTTCGCGGTGGTGATGGCGATGGCCTTGACCTTGCCCGCGCGGATCTGCGGCACCGCGGCCGCCACGGTGTCCACTGAGAACGGGATCTGCCCGCCGATCAGGTCGGTCATGGCGGGCGAGCTGCCGCGGTACGGCACGTGCAGCATCTTGATGCCCAGGTCGTTGAGCAGCATCTCGCCGGCGAACTGCGCCGTGGTGCCGCTGCCGAAGGAGCCATACGAGAACTTGCCCGGCGCGGCCTTGACCGCTGCCGCCAGTTGCTTGAGGTTGTTGACCGGTACGTCGCGGTTGGCCAGCAGGATCAGCCCGGTGCGCCCTGTCAGCCCGATCGGCTCGAAGCTCTTGAGCGGATCGTAGGGCAGCTTGGGATGGATGGCCGGGTTGACCGTAAACGTGGTGCCGGAACTCACCAGCAGCGTGTAGCCGTCGGGCGCGGCCTTGGCGACGATGCCGGCGCCGACGATGGTGCCGGCGCCCGGCCGGTTGTCGATCACCACGGTCTGGCCCAGCCGGTCGCCCAGCTTCTTGGCCAGCAGGCGGCCGATCACGTCGGTGGCGCCGCCCGGCGGGAAGGGGATCACCATCTGGATCGGACGCGAAGGGTAGGTATCGGCCAGCGCGCTGCCGGCGGGGACCGCCAGGCAGCAGGCGGCCAGCCATGCAAGCTTGATGGGTTGGAAGGATGTCATGCTGGCTCTCCTGCGGGTCGGGGTTGTCGTGGATCGGAACAGAATCAGCGCGCCTGGCGCGCCAGCGCGGCAGCCTTGTCGAGGAAGGCCTGGTATTCGGCCTGCGGCACGAACAGCCCGCCGGTGGTCCACACCAGGTGCATGGCTTGCGGCATGACGGCGTCCAGCTGGTGCCGGGCCAGGTAAGCGCGCCCGGCTTCGCTTTCGCACAGCATGCGCGGCCCGCTGAAGCCGGCCGCGGCGGAGGGCTCGATGCGCACGCCTTCGCTGCGCCATGCCAGCGCGAGGTGCCGGAACAGCGTGTCGTCCGCCACCGTGAAGACGCCGGACAGCAGCGGCCGCATCACGCCGGCCGCGAGTTCGGAGGCGCGCGGCACGGCCAGGCCGTCAGCCTCGGTGAGGTTGGTGAGGCCGGCATCGTAGACCGAGGGGTTACCGTCCTGCGCCGCCATCTGCACCAGGAAGCAGGGCGATTGCGTGGGCTCGGCGAAGAAGCAATGCACATGCGGGCCAAGCAGCTGGCGCAGGCCGAAGGTGATGCCGGCCGGCGCGCCGCCCACGCCGCACGGCAGGTAGACGAAGAGCGGGTGCGCGGCATCCACGAGGATGTCCCGCGCGGCCAGTTGCTCGCGCAGGTGCAGCGCCGCGGCGCCGTAGCCCAGCAGCAGCGACAGCGAACGCTCATCGTCGACGAAGTAGGTGAACGGGTCATGCTGCGCCTGGCGACGGCCGGCGGCCACGGCTTCTTCGTAGTCGCCGGCATGCTCCACCACTTCCACGCCGCGGCTGCGCAGGCGCGCCTTCTTCCATGCCTTGGCGTCGGCCGACATATGCACGGCGGCGCGAAAACCCAGCGCCGAGGCCATCACGCCGATGCTCAGTCCGAGGTTGCCGGTGGAGCCGACCGCGACCTGGTAGCGCCCGAACAGCGCGCGCGCCGCCGGCGCGCCCAGCGCCAGGTAATCCGGGGGTGCGTCGCGGCCGGGGCCGACCAGGCCGTGTTCCAGGGCCAGCGTCTCGGCAAATTCGAGCACTTCGTGAATGCCGCCGCGCGCCTTGATCGAGCCGGCCACCGGCAGGCTGTGATCGGCCTTGATCCAAAGGCGGCCCAGTTCGTGCGGCAATCCCAGGGCTTGCTGCATGCCGGGGGCCGCCAGCAGCGGCGATTCGATGGTGCCGCCGGTCCGCGCCAGCTCTGGGAACAGCGTGGCCAGCAACGGCGCAAAGCGGCGCAAGCGTGCCTGTGCCGCCCTGATATCAGCTAGACTAATGCTGCGCTCGCCTGCGGGCTGCGCCGCCGGTGGCGCGTCGGTGCGGCCGGGATTGCACCACAGCAGGGGTGTGGCGGTGCTCAGGCCGGCGAGGCCCRCATCGGAGAACAGTGGTTGGGGTGCGGCTGCGGATGCATGCATGGAGGTGGGTGCCTGCTGCGTTTCGGAATGGCTTCATTGTTGGTCCCGGCCGGCGCCGTGACAATCCATTTATATTTAGCCAGGCATCAGTATTACTAATGGCGATGCGATCTGTTCCCCATGCGGGTGCATGTCGTCGGTCCGGTGCGCCGGGCGCGCCGCTTTACCGTGAGTCCGTCCCGTGAGCACTCTGCTGTCGTCTTCCGTCTTGAGCTGGCTGCGCTGCTTCGAAGCCTCCGCGCGACATTGCAACTTCACCCATGCCGCCGCCGAGCTCTGCGTCACGCAGGGCGCCGTCAGCCAGCAGGTCAAGCAACTCGAGCAATGGCTGGACCGGCCGCTTTTCCTGCGCACGCCGCGCGCGCTGGTGCTCACGCCCGAGGGCGACCGGCTGCGCTTCGTGCTGCGCGAATCCTTCCAGGCCATCGAGGGCACGCTCACGCAGCTGCGCAAGCCGCGCGAGTCCGGTCCCATCGCGCTGAGCTGCGCGCCGTCGTTCGCGATGCGCTGGCTGACCCCGCGCCTGGGCGATTTCTTCCGCGATCATCCGCAGGTGGGCCTGCGCGTCTATGGCGAGTTCCACGCGCTGGACCGCGGCCGCATGGTGCGCGACGGCATCGACGCCGCGGTGCGCTTCGACCTGGGCGGCTACGACGACCTCAAGGCCCGCCTGTTCCTCGATGAATGGCTGCTGCCGGTGGCCAGCCCCGCCTTCGTGGCCGCGCATCCCGAACTGCGCGCCCCGCGCGACCTCAAGGGCGCGTGGCTGCTGCACGACACCAGCCCCTGGGACGGCGCGCAGCCGTTCGACGAGTGGCTGCACTGGCTGCGCATGGCCGGGGCCGAGGTGACGGGCCTGGACGCGGGGCAGCGCTTCAACCTGTCCCAGCTCGCGGTGGGGGCGGCACTGGCGGGGCAGGGCATCGCCATGGGCCGCTCGGCGCTGGTGCTGGAGGATATCGAGGCCGGGCGGCTGGTCGACCTGTTCGGCATCCATGCCCGCTCGCAGGCGTCCTACTTCTTTGTCAGCGCGCACGGCCAGACGCCACATATCGCCATGGTGGAAGACTGGCTGGCGGCCGAGGGTGCGCGCTTCGATACCGCGCGGGCCAAGGTGCTCGATATCCGGGCGCGCCGCCCGCCCGGCGGCCCCGGGGCACGGCGGCGCGCCTGATGCGCTGCGGCATGCACAGCCACGGATGACAAGCGGGCCGATTATCGGCATAGTTTGCGGCTTTCGCGCGATGCGCGCAGCGCACATGCGGCGACGCGGCAAGCCAGGCCGCCGCCGCTATCCTGGGTTCAGATGGACTTTCCTCTCGTGATCGTGGCGCTGGGCGCCGTCGTGGCCGGCTTCGTGCAGGGCTTGTCCGGTTTTGCCTTCGGCATGGTGGCCATGTCGTTCTGGGTGTGGACGGTCGAGCCGCGCCTGGCGGCGGCCATGGCGGTGTTCGGCTCGCTCACCGGGCAGGTGGTGGCGGCCATCACGGTGCGGCGCAGCTTCTCGCTCCGCCAGCTGCTGCCCTTCGTGGCCGGCGGTATTGTCGGCATTCCCATCGGGGTGGCCATCCTGCCGGTGCTCAATGCCAATGTCTTCAAGGCCTGCCTGGGCGCCTTGCTGGCGGTGTGGTGCCCGCTCATGCTGATGTCCGCGCAGTTGCCGCGCATCCGCTTCGGCGGACGGCTGGCCGATGGCCTGATCGGCGCCGCCGGCGGCATCATGGGCGGCATCGGCGGTTTCACCGGCGTGATTCCCACCCTGTGGTGCACGCTGCGCGGACTGCCCAAGGACGAGCAGCGCGCCATCATCCAGAATTTCAACCTGGCCACGCTGGCGGTGACGATGGCGACCTACGTCGGCACCGGCATCGTCACGCGCGACATGCTGCCGATGTTCCTGGTGGTGGGGCCGGCCATGCTGGTGCCCAGCATCCTGGGCGCGCGCCTGTATATCGGCATCAGCGAGATCGCTTTCCGTCGCATCGTGCTGAGCCTGCTGACGGCCTCGGGCGTGGCGCTGCTGGCGGCCTCGTTGCCCAGGCTGCTCGGAGCCATGCACTAAGCCGTAGCCGCTCAGGTCGCTCAGGTGTGGAAGGGCTCATCGTTGCCGCTGCGCTCGAATTCCGCGATCACCTGCGCGCCAAGCAATAGCAGCGTGGCGGCGATCTCCAGGCTGAGCAGCACCACGATGGCCGTGGCCAGCGAGCCGTACACCACGCTGACCTGCGACAGCGTGGTGAAGTACCACACCAGCACGTGGCGCGAGATCTCCCACAGCGCCGCCGCGGTCACGGCGCCGAGCAGCGCATGCCGCAATGACAGGCGGCCCACCGGCATCACCAGGTAGATCGAGGTCAGCATCAGGATCTCGCCCGCCAGGCCGAGCAGGTACAGCAGGCTGCCCGAGAGGCGGTCCAGCGACCAGTCGTGCCCCAGTACCTCCACATGCCGCTGGCCGAAGGCCTGCAGGGAGCCCGACACCACCGTCACCAGCAGCAGGCCGAGGCTGAGCACGACGATATAGCAGTAGGGCAGCACCGCGGACACCATGAAGTGGCGGCGGCGGATTGCCACGCGGTGCTCGAAGATCACCGACATGGCGTTCTCCAGCACCGTGAACGCCAGCGAACTGAAGAAGATCATGCTCGCCAGCAGCACCCAGCCGATCACGCCGCGGTTGTCCAGGAAGTTCGCCAGCTCGGCGATCAGCGCGCGCGATTGCCCGGGCACCAGCCATTCCAGGTAGCGCGACAAGGTGCGCAGCAATGCCTGCGGCTCGATCACGTGGGACAGCGCGATCACCATCAGGATCAGCAGCGGCACGATCGACAGGAGGGCGTAGTAAGCCACCGCGCCGGCCAGCAGCAAGCCCTGGTTGGCGCGGAAATGCCGCAGCGTGCGCAGCATGAAGGCGCCCGGGTGCTTCAGTACCAGCCGGGCGCGCGCATCGAGGATGGGCATGGCGAAGGGGCTGTGATTGTTCGGGCCGCAAAAAGTGCGGAAGCGGCGCGGCGCAGGCATGCGGCGGCGGGCGCGCCTGGCCCGGCGCAAAGCGCCGCCTTGCCCTTGAAGTTCCAGTCAATGTTCAATGTGGTGCATGACGCGTACAAGGGCAAGACGAGCTTGTCCTACATGGGCGGGCGGCATTCTCCGACAGCAATGGGGACCGGCGGGGCTATGCTGGGAAGAAGGCTCCAGCCATCAGCCCAAGCCCAGCCCCAGTCATCAGCCCCTCCCATCGCCACCACGCCTGTCGCCATGCCCTTTTCCCTGCCTTCGCTCAGCCATCTCCGCCTCAGGCAGCGGCAATCGGCGGCCCAATCGGCGGCCCAATCGGCGGCCGATGCCAATGCCGCGGCCGCCGCCGCCGCTGCGCCTGGCGAGGCCACCGCCACCGCGCCAGCGGCGCAGGCAGCCGGGGCGGCGCAAGCCGTCGGCCTGCCTGACAGCGGCAATGCACCGCCCGAGGCGCCGGCAGCCACACCCGCAGAGACGCTCGCCGGGCCGGCCGCCGCTCCCGTGGCTGCAGGTGGCCGCGGCGAACAGGCCCTCGTCATCCTGGCCGTGCTTGCATCGCTCTATACGCTTCATCTTGCCAGCGCTTTCGTGATCCCGGTGGTGCTGGCGATCGTGATCGCCTATATGCTCGATCCGCTGGTTACCTTCCTGTTCCGCCGCCGCATCCCGCGGGTGATCGGCGCATCGCTTGTGCTGCTGGCCATGCTTTCCGGCGTGGTGTGCTGCGCCTACCTGCTGCAGGACCAGGCAGCAGGGCTGGTGGACCGCCTGCCGGAGGTGGCCACCAAGCTTTCGCGTTCGCTAGGCGCGCTGCTCAGCGGCGACGACTCCATGGTGCAGAAGGTCCGCCGCGCGGCCACGGTGCTGGCGGGCACCGGGCAGCCGCCGCCGGCCCGCACGCCGCAGGTCGTCGTGGAGCGCTCGGGCGACGCCATGACGAATATGCTGGTGGCCGGATCGATGGGCATCCTCGCCTTGTTGGCACAGGCTGCGGTGGTGCTGTTCCTGGCCTTCTTCATGCTGGTCTCGGGCGATATGTTCAAGCGCAAGTTCGTCAAGATGGCCGGTACCACGCTCTCGCAGAAGAAGATCAGCGTGCATATGCTCGACGAGATCAACCGCCAGATCCAGGGCTATATGGTGATGCTGCTGGTCGCCAATGCCATGGTGGGCATGCTGACGTGGCTGTTGCTGAAGTGGCTGCACCTCGATAACGCCGGCACCTGGGCATTGACCGCGGCGGCGCTGCACCTGGTGCCGTATTTCGGCGCGGCGCTGATCGCGGTGTGCATCGGGCTGGCCGCCTTCATGCAGACCGGCGGTGCCTTCGGCCTGGCCGCGCTGGCGGCCGGCGGCTCGCTGCTGATCGCCACGCTGATCGGCTCGGTGGTCACTACCTGGATGACGGGCCGCATGGCGAAGATGAATGCAGTGGCGGTGTTCGTGGCGCTGCTGCTCTTTACCTGGCTATGGGGTGCCTGGGGCGTGCTGCTGGCCATTCCCATCGCGGTGATCGCCAAGGTGGTGGCCGATCATGTGGAAGGCATGGAGGTGCTGGCCGAATTCCTGGGCGAGTGAGCGCGGCCGGGGCTGTCTCAAGCGGGGGCCGCGAACTGCGTCACCAGCGCCGCCGCCGCCGGCGAAAGCGCCTGCGGCTCGCACGCTAGCAAGCGCAGCGTGCCTTCTCCTGCCAGGATCAGTTCAGCCGCTTGCGCGCCGAAGCGCAACACGCCTTCGGCGAAGACGCGCTCGTGAGGCAGCGCCGCGCCTTCGTCTTCGCGCATCGATACGAACCGCAGCGGCCGCACGCACATGGGCTGGCTTTCGCCGTCCAGCCACAGCCATTGGTATTTGCGCGCGCGCGGCGCCTCGGCGGGCAGGCCAAGGCGCTTGATCTCGAGCACGGTGCCCGCGGCGGCGCTGAACGCGAACAGGATCCGGTAGTCAGGTGCGGCAGGCGATGCCGGTGGGGTTTGCGTCATGGCTTGCCGTACAGGGTGCCGCGAAGGGAGCGCAATTCTACCGGACCTGGCCGCCACGCACGGTGCATGCCGCGCATATCGTTAGGCGAACAYGCGCTGCCGGAAGGCGCCAAGGTCGGCATCCAGAACGATCCCTCCAATGGCAACCGCGCTGCTGCGCCATGGGTGAAGCCGCTGGTGACGGCGTACCAGTCGCAGGAGGTGCGCGACTTCCTGGCCAGGCAGTTCAAGGGTGCCATCCTGCCCGCGTTCTGACGCGCGGCCGGCGCTGGCGTGCCTTCACGCGCCCAGCGCTTCCTCCACGAACAGCAGTCGGTCGTTGCCCCAGAACAGTTCGTCGCCGACGACAAAGCTCGGCACACCGAACAGGCCGCGCGCCACTGCCGCCTCGGTGGCCTGCTTGAGGGCGTCCTTGACGACGGGGTCCTCGATCATCTTCAAGGCCTCGCGCGGGTCGAGGCCGGCCGCCGCCAGCGCCGCGCCGATCTCGGCGGGATCGTTGAGGTTGCGCTGCTGCTCCCACATGGCGGCGAACATGGCCTCCACATAGCGGTGGAAGGCGGCTTCGTCGCGCAGCTGGTAGCCCTTCGCGGCGCGCATCAGCGCCAGCGTGTTGATCGGGAAATGCGGATTCTGCTGCAGGTTGGCGCCGTAGCGCTTCGACCAGCGCGCGGTATCGGTGTTTGACCAGCGGCCCTTGGCGGGAATCTCCGCGGGACTGTGGTTGCCGGTGGCCTTGAACACACCGCCGAGCAGGATGGGCTGCCAGTCGATCCGCGCGCCGGTGCGCTGCGCCACGCGCGGCAGCTCCTTGTAGGCCAGGTAAGAGTAGGGGCTGCCGAAATCGAAATAGAAGGTGACCTGCTTGCTCATCTGTTGTCTCCGTTCATGGTTTTCCTGGCGGACATTCTCTTGCGCCGATGCTCACCAGGTCTCCATCCACGGGCGGATGTCCAGTTCGTGGGTCCAGGCGTCGCGCGGCTGCTGGTGCAGCATCCAGTAGGTATCGGCGATGTGCTCGGGATTGACGATGCCGTCGTTGTCCTTGGCCGCATAGCGGTCGGGGAAGTTCGAGCGGATAAAGTCGGTGTCGATGGCGGCGTCCACCACCAGGTGCGCCACGTGGATATTCTTCGGGCCAAGTTCGCGCGCCATGCTCTGCGCCAGTGCGCGCAGCGCATGCTTGGCGCCGGCGAAGGCGCTCATGCCGTCGCGCCCGCGCAGGCTGGCCGTGGCGCCGGTGAAGAAGATCGAGYCGTGGCCGCGCGGCAGCATCACGCGGGCGGCCTCGCGTCCCATCAGGAAGCCGCCGAAGCAGGCCATCTCCCAGACCTTGAAGTACACGCGCGAGGTGGTCTCCAGGATGGAGAAGCGCACGTTGGCGCCGATATTGAAGATCGCCACCTCCAGCGGCGCGATCTCGCGCTCGATGCGCTCGATCAGCGCCACGGTGTCTTCTTCCTTGCGCGCGTCGCAGGCAAAGCCGTGCGCCTCGCCGCCCTCGGCGCGGATCTGCTCCACCAGCGGCGCAAGCTTGTCGGCATTGCGGCGCGTGACGCAGGCGATATAGCCTTCGCGCGCAAAGCGGCGCGCAATGGCGCCGCCCGTAGCGTCGCCCGCACCCACCACCAGAACGGCTTTCTTGTTGGTCATTGCATTGTCTCCAGTCTGCGATATTGCGCCCGGGCAGGACCCCGGGCGGTTTTTTTCGTCGCTGCGCGGTGCGCCGCCTTGCTGTGGCGGCGAATCTGCCCTAAGCTGAACGATCGTTTAGTAAGCGAACTTTATGGTACGAATGCGGCCGGCGTCAAGCCTTGGCACCATACCCCGCCCCCCCAGGAACAGCACTGCGTGATTCCGCAATCCACAAAGCCGCCACGCGCGAGCGTGTGATAGCAGCCAGCGGCGCGCTAGCCAGGCGCGGGGGCTTCGCCACCACGGGCGTGGATCCGCTCATGGGAGCCGCCGGGCTGACCGGCGGCGTCCGGCTGGCTGGATGCGCTATTGCGGCGCAGCCGCACGACGGCCAGCGGCTCGTCCGACAGGAGCAGCCGCAGGCCGGCGGCAGCCACGTCCACGCGCAGTGTTTCTCCCCCATGCCAGCGGCACGGCGATACTGCCGCGCTCGCCCGTGCGCAGCGTCTGCCCGTGCCCTGGCGGCAAGGCTGTCGCGGATCGTCTGCGACGGGTGCCAGAGCCTGCCGTGCCCGGTGGAGAACCCGTCGCGGACCGCGATCAAGGCCGTTGCAAGTGCCGACGCGCGCACCACGAAGCCGGAAGCCGCCACTGGGCACGTCCGGGACCAGCCGGGCAGCGCGCGGCACGACAGCAGCATTGATGCCACGTCGGCCTCCCATGCGCGTTTTTCCGTGCATTTGCCGGTATTTGCATGCCATTGGCAGCGGCGCCGGCCGCGGTCCCGAGGATCGCATGGGCCCGCGCGGGGACCATGTTCGGCGTCGCACCGACGCATCGTCCGGGCGGGGGACGCGCTGGCCGCTTCGCCTGCCGGGATGGCGCGGGTTGCCCTCCGGGCGGGAAGCGGGCCTGGGGATCCCGGCGCGGTCCGCGACACCACATTCCAGCGCGGGGTCGATGCCTATCGCACCGATAAACAACATCAAAGGAAAACCTGCGTGCGATATCCCATACTGGTAGCAAAGAGGTTCGCGATACCGTGACAACCTGCCGTTTCCAAGGCGGGTTCTAGCGCCACAGCGAGCCAGGGTGCCGCAGGCGACACAGGCGACCCGGTCGATCCGGCCACGCCAGCGTCAGGCATGCGCACTCATCGACGAACTCCATACCAACAGAGCCACATCATGTCCTTCACCCTCAAGGTCAACCTGGCACACGACATCTTTCCCAACGAACTCGACGCGCGCGTGGCCGACATGCGCCAGCTTGCCCAGGACGTCAGCAAGGAGCTTGCCCGCAGCCAGCAGCGGCGCGAGCGCGRGCGCCGCGAACCCGACCCGAGCGACCCGCATACGCGCCACTAGCTGGGTACCCGCGCGCTGCGTGCCCGTTCCTGCACCGCGCGGCGCAGGGCCGGCAGCACCTCGCCTTCGAGCCCGGACACAGCGGGGCCCTGCGCCCACACTTCGTGGTCCACGACGGCGGCGAAGAACGGCGTGCCATAGGCGTTCTGGATGATCGCGTGGCCGTCGCGCGTCTCGGTGGCAACCCACTTGAGGTGGTCAGGCAGCAGGCCGGCGGTGACGACGGCCTTGCCGCTGCCCAGGCTCAGCTTCACATAGTCGATTTCCCGGAACTCCGGAAACGACTTCGCCATCTTGTCCATGCGCCCGAAGTATTCCGCTTCATAGCCTCGGCATGGCGGGCAACTGGCCTGCCCGAGGTAGAGCAGGGTGATGCGGGATTCGGCGGTGGCGTGGAAGGGCGCTGCCTCGCCTGGTTGCGCGCTGGCACCGGCCATCCGGCCGGCGATCAGGACCGCGGGGGCGGCAATCAGCAGGGTTCGGCGGTCCATGGCTGGCTCCTCCGGGGCACTCGACAAGCAGAGTATCGGCCGCCATGCGCCGCCGCGCATCCCCGGAATGGGGGATGCAGGGATGCGCGCAAGCTGCCGCGCTAGCGGTGGAAGCCGTGGAAGCCGTGGAAGCCGCCCATGCGCCGCCCGCCGCCGCGCGCGCCGAAGCTGGCGCCGGGGTTGCCCGCGCCGCCGCCCCACTGGCGAGCAGTCTGGCCAAAGCGCTGCTGTCCCAGGTCGCGCGCCTGGCGTTGTTGCTCCAGCTGGCCGCCGACGTTGGCATTGGCATCGGGCTGCACCGGCTCCCAGCCGCCCGAGGTGTGCTTTTGCCAGCCGCCGTCCTGGGTGTGCTGGTAGATGTTGCCGTCATGTCCGGCGTAGACGTCGCCGTTGTTCCAGGCCACGCCGTTGCCCTGGCCGCGGTTGACCACGAAGCCCTTGCTGCCGGCTTCGCGCTGGCCGGTCTGGGTATTGCCGGCCACGCCGAACTCGGCCGCGCCGGCGCGCCCGGTCTGCGCGTTGTAGCCGGCCACCTGGCGCCCGCCCGCGTAGTTGCCGGTGTATTCATTGCCGGCGATGCCGCCGCGCCCGGCGCCGGCGCTGCCCGTGGACGGGTTGTAGAACGAGCCCTGGCGCCCGGCCGCGGCATTGCCGCTGTACGGGTTGAAGGCGGCGCCCGCGCTGCCCTGGAAGCGGGCGCCGGTGGCCGGGTTGTAGCCGGCGCCTGCGGTGCCGCGCCATTGCGTGCCGGTCCAGGCGTCCCAGCCCGAGGCATGGGTCACCGTGCCTTGTCCCCAGCGTCCGTAGAAGTTGGCCTGGTTCACGTTGACGTAGTTCCAGTTGTAGCCCCCGCCCCACCAGTACGGTCCCCAGTAGGGTGACGCCGCGCCCCAGAACGCCCCTGCCGCGAAGCCGAAGGCGAAGCCCTCCGCGGCGCCGAGCGCAAAGCCCGCGCCGTAGCCGTAGGTGGGCGGATAGCCGTAGTAGACCGAGCCCACATAGGCCGGATAGACATAGCCCGTGCCGTACACCACGGTGCCGTCGGCGCTGATCACCACACCCATGTAGCCGGGCGTGTAGCCCACTACCACGGTATCGGGCGCGACCGAATAGATGCGGACATAGGTGACGTAATGCAGCGGCGAGCTGGCCGGGATGGTGTAGATCGCGCCGGGCACCTCGGTGGCGACACGCCAGGGGCCGGTCGGGCCGGCGGCGGTGAACCAGACCCCGTTGGCCACTGCGTAGAAGTGCTCTGCGTCGGTCTGGATCACGGGCGTGGCGGCGTTGACGGCGTAGTTCAGCGAGGTGCCCTCGATCGGCGCGAAGCGCGGCGAGCCGTCGAAGCCGACCGTCAGCGTGGCCTTGGCGCGCGCTACCGCCGCTGTCTGCGGAATGGTGGCCGCGATCTGCGCCTCGCGTGCCTGCGGCGTGCCCGGCACGGAAACCAGCACGTTGGCCCTGGGATCCTGGGGCGAGATGCGCGCGAAGTCCGCGGGCAATGCACTGCCCGGCACGAACTGCCACGGCCCGTCGACACCCGGCGCGGCGAACCAGCGCCCCGAGACCAGCACGTAGTAGCGGTTGCTGGCGGGGTCGACGAACACCGCGCGGTCGGTGTTGCTCACGGTCAGCAGGCTGACGCCGGCCACCGGCAACAACTTGGGCGCGCCATCGGTGACGATCAGCTCGGTGGGGCCTGTCGCCACCAGGATGGCGGGCGGGGCGGCGGGACGCCTGCCGTCGGCCGGCAGCATCGGATCGGCCTTGGCGCCGGCCTGGGCCTTGCCAGCGGCGGTGACCAGCGCCTGCGGCGGGCTGGCGATCATCTGCCACGGCCCGCCGAGCGCGGCGGCGCCGTACCAGTAGCCGGCCGCCTGCAGGTAGAGTTGGCCGGCACTGTCGCGCAGCAGCAGGGCGCGGCTGTTGAGGGCATGCTGGTAGCGCGTGCCGCCGGCCTCGCGCCAGGCCGGCTCGCCATCGACCAGCACCAGCAGCGTGGGCACGGGCGCGAAGACGATGCGCGGCGCGTCGTTCTTCACCGCCACGCCGGAGGCCCTGGCGACTTCCTGCGAGGCCGCGTAGCTGGCCTGCAGTTCATCGAGCGGCACCGTGAGCCCGGCCGGCGGCAGGCGCGCCAGCAGCGCCTGCCGCACCTGGCCGGCCGCCTCGGGATTGGTCGGCACGTCGACGCTGTCCACCTGGATCGCGCGCATCTGCACCAGGCCGGATGCCTTGTCGATATCGGCATGCGCGGAGAAGCGCACCACGCCGTAGGTCGGCGTGCCGTTCTTCGCCCCCACCGCCACCGCGGCGCGGCCGGAGAGGCGGTCGCCGTCCCATTGCTCGATCTGCGGCTGGTACATCTCGATATGCTGGCTGGCCGCGTCGAAGTTGCGCGGCCAGGTCAGCGGCGCGGCTGTCCGGGGCGGATTGGCCGCCTGTGCCGGCGGCATGCCCAGCGCCAGGCAGGCGGCAATCAGCAGCAGGCGCAGGCGCGCGGTGGCCGGCGTGGCGGCGGTGGCTGGCATGGTGCGGCTCCTTGTCGGCAAATCCAGCAGGCTGGCCGGCAGCGGGCGATAGTCCCAGCCTGGCCGGGCGCGGCAAGCGCCGCCCGGCCACCCATGGCGCGGGCATTGCCCCTGCCTGGGTCAGACGGCCCGGAGCGCTTCGTCGATCCGGGCGCGCGTGGCGCGCGGTGGCGTGGCGCCTATTCGTTGCTCACCTTGCGCGATTTCCAGCGGCCGTCGCTCTGCTTGCAGAACCAGCCGGTCCAGTTGTCTTCCAGGCCATCGCGCTTGAGCTGGGTGCGCAGCAGGCGGCAGGACTGGCCCTGGTCGGTCTTGGAGCGCAGCGGCGTGAGCGAGCCTTCGATGGCGCGGCGGCCGCTCGTGGCGGGATAGTTCCAGGGCACCACGGCGCCGTCGGCGCCGGTGTTGAGGATCTCGCCCACGCTCTTGGCGAGTGCGGCGGATTCCTTCTGGCTCATCTTGCCGATCACCGTGGCATTGACGAATGTGTCGAAGTAGGCGAGCGCGGGCGCGGCCGGGGCCAGCAGGGCGGCACATGCCAGCGAAGTTCGGAACAACTGGCGCGGTGTCATGGATGCAGTCCTTTTGTCGTGGGTGGTTCGATGGATCGAAGGGCGCGGGACGCGTCCGGATACAGACGGCGCGAAGCCCGCACGCGTGCGGAGTCCCGCGCTCGTCACGTTTTCATCGCGTCCTGCTACCTTATGCCATCCGCATGCCGGTGCGCGCCCGAGTGAAAACTTTCACATCCAGTACAAAAAGCGACATAACCACGCCGAAAGATTTCAGTACCCGGCACGACAGGCGATATGCCATGCTGCTCGCCAGTGCCTGATACGGCGCCGGCCCGATTTGCGTCCGTGCGTCCTGACGAGAGAGCGGCAAATGAGCGCAAGAGAGGCAATGGCGGCGCTGCAGCGCCATGTCGAGGGGGCCATCAAGGGGCAGGGCGAGGTGATCCGCCAGATCGTGATCGGCCTGCTGGCCAACGGCCACCTGCTGCTGGAGAGCGTGCCCGGCCTGGCCAAGACGCGCATGGTCAAGAGCGTGGCGGCCAGCCTGGACGCGCAGATGCGCCGCATCCAGTTCACCCCGGACCTGCTGCCGGCCGATATCACCGGCGCCGACGTGCTCTACCAGGAAGGCGGGCGCAACAGCTTCCGCTTCCAGCCGGGCCCGGTGTTCGGCAACCTCGTGCTGGCCGACGAGATCAACCGCGCCCCGGCCAAGGTGCAGTCCGCCTTGCTCGAAGCCATGGAGGAGCGCCAGGTCTCGGTGGGCGGCACCACGCATCCGATGCCCCCGCTGTTCATGGTGCTGGCCACGCAGAACCCGATCGAGCAGGAGGGCACCTATCCGTTGCCCGAGGCGCAGATGGACCGATTCCTGATGAAGGTGCTGATCACCTATCCTGCCGCCGACGATGAGCGCGAGGTGCTGCGCCTGGTGCGCGCGGAGGAGCGTGGCGAGGGGCCGGCCCCGGCCGATGCGCCCGCGGGCGAGAATCCGCCGCCACGGCGCGTGCCACAGGCCGCGATCTTCGCGGCGCGCGCGGAAATCAGCGCCATTCACGTGGCCGACGCGATCGACCGCTACATCGTCGACCTGGTCAACGCCAGCCGCGCGCCGGCCCGCTATGACGAGGCGCTGGCCAAATGGATCGCGCTGGGCGCCAGCCCGCGCGGCGGCATCGCGCTGGACCGCGCCGCGCGCGCCCATGCCTGGCTCGAAGGACGCGATCATGTCACGCCAGACGATGTGCGCGCGATGGCGCTGCCCACCCTGCGCCACCGGCTGATCCTGTCCTACGACGCCAACGCCGACGGAGTGGATGCCGATGCGGTGGTGCGCAAGCTGGTGCAAAGCGTGGCCGTGCCGGCCTAGCAACGGGGAACCCAGGTGGCCACGGAGGCGGCGCGCACGGCAGCGGAGATCGGCACGGTGTGGGTGGATGTCGCGCACCTGGCGCGGCTCGAGCACGCCGTGTGCGATCTGGGCTTCACCATGCGCCAGCCGCACGCCAGCGTGCTGGCGGGCAAGCACGGCTCGCGCATCCGCGGGCGCGGGCTGAATTTCGAGGAATTGCGCGGCTACCGGCAGGGCGACGATATCCGCCATCTCGACTGGCGCGCCTCGCTGCGCGCCGGGCGCGCGCTGGTGCGCGCCTACACCGAAGAGCGGGACCTGCCGGTGCTGCTGGTGGTGGACCAGCGCATGCCGATGTTCTTCGGCTCGCGGCGCGCCATGAAATCCGTGCTGGCGGCGGAGTTCGCCGCGTTGTGCGCGTGGATGGCACTGCAGGCCGGCGACCGCGTGGGCGCCGTGGTCTTCAACGACAGCGACACCACGCTGGTGCGCCCGCTGCGCAGCCGCGCGCGCGTGCAGGCCGTGCTGGGCGCGGTGGCCGGCATGAACCAGGCGCTGCATGCCGGCAGCACGGCGCGGCCCGTCTATGGCCAGCTCGACCGCGCGCTGGAGCGCGCGCTGCAGGTGGCGGCGCATGACCACCTGGTTTGCGTGGTAAGCGATTTCGCCGGGGCCGGGCAACGCACGCAGGATCTGCTGCGCCAGCTGTCCAGCCACAACAGCGTGATCGCCGCGCTGGTGTTCGACCCGATGTTCCAGGCCGTACCGCACCACACCGGGCGCATGGTGGTGACGGAGGGCGAGTTGCAGGTCGAGCTGGACATGGGCGCCAGGACCGTGCGCGAGCCGATCGAATCCTTCTTCACCGGCCGCCTGCACGAGGTCACCGCGCTGCTCAAGCGCAGTGGCGTGCCRATGATGGCAATCGATACCGAGGGCGAGGCGCTGGCCCAGTTGCGCCACCTGCTGGGACGCCTGGCCCCGCGCGGCAAGGCGCCGCGGCCATGAGCGCACGGCGCGCACGGCCATGGCAGAGCTGATCCGCGCCAGCGTTGCCGGCAGCCCCGGCGCCGCGCCTGCCGATGCCACGCTGTCCGCGCTGCAGGAGATCCCCACGCCCGCGCCGGTCTCATGGTTGCCGCAGACCTGGGGCTGGGCGGTGCTGGCCGCGCTCCTGCTGACGGTGCTGGCGCTGCTGGCGTGGCGCGTGTACCGTCGCCGCCAGGCCAGTCGCTACCGGCGCGAAGCGCTGGCCGAGCTGGCGCGGATCGAAGCCATGCTGGCCGACGAGCACAGCCGCGCCGGCGCGCTGGCGGCGCTGCCGGCGCTGGTCAAGCGCGTGGTGCTGGCGTTCGCGCCGCGCGCGCAGGTGGCCAGCCTGTCGGCACAGGCGTGGCTGGCGTACCTGGACGGCACCTGGCGCGCGGGCAGCTTCACCAGCGGGCCGGGGCGCCTGCTGCCGGAACTGGCCTACGGCAGCCAGCCGCCCGCGGCCGCCGAGGTGACGGCGCTGGTGGCGCTGCTGCGCGACTGGATCGGACAGCATCATGCTCGCCTTTGAACATCCCTGGGCGGCCTTGCTGCTGCCGTTGCCGCTGCTGGTCTGGCTGTTGCTGCCGGCGTACCGGGAGACCATGCCCGCGGTGCGCGTGCCGTTCTTCGAGGAAATGGCCGAGCGCAGCGGCCAGCGTCCCGCCCACGGCGCGGTGGTGATGCGCGGCAACTGGGCCCGGCGGCTGCTGGCGCCGCTGTGCTGGGTGCTGCTGGTGGCCGCGCTGGCCAGGCCGGTGTGGGTGGATCCGCCCATCGAGCGCGACGAGCCCGCGCGCGACCTGATGCTCGCCATCGATCTCTCGCAGTCGATGGAGGCACGCGATTTTACCGGGGCGGACGGCCGCGCCGTGGACCGCCTCACCGCCGTCAAGCAGGTGGTGCGCGGGTTTATCGCGCGCCGCAAGCAGGACCGCATCGGCCTGGTGGTGTTCGGCGTCGCCGCCTTCCCGCAGGCGCCGCTGACGATGGACCATGACAGCGTGCTGGCCTTGCTCGATGAAACGCAGATCGGCATGGCCGGCCCGCAGACCGCCATCGGCGACGCCATCGGCGTGGCGGTGCGCATGACCGAGGCGTCGCCGGCGCAGGAAAAGGTGCTGATCCTGCTGACCGACGGCAACGACACCGCCAGCAAGGTGCCGCCGGCGCAGGCCGCGCAGGTGGCCAGGGACCGTGGCCTGGTGATCCATACCATCGGTATCGGCGACCTCAATGCCAGCGGCGAGAACAAGGTGGACCTGGCTGCGCTGCAGGCCATCTCGGCGCGCACCGGCGGGCAGAGCTTCCGTGGCGAGGACCTGGCCGGCCTGGAGGCGATCTACGCTACGCTGGACCGCATCACGCCGGTCAAGGTCAGGCGCCAGTCGCACCAGCCCAAGCGCGACCTTTTCTGCTACCCGCTGGGCGCGGTCGGCATCTTGCTGCTGCTGTACCACGCGGTCATGCTGCTGCTGACTGCCGCGCGGCGGCCGCGCGGCCAGCCGCCGCCGGAGCCGGGCGCGGCCGCAACACGCGCAGGGGGGCGCTGATGGACCTGTCGGCCTTTCACTTCCTGCGCCCGCCGTGGCTGCTGCTGGTGCCCGCGGCCGCGCTCATCGCCTTCGCCTGGCACCGGCTCTCGGACCCGCGCCGCCGCTGGCAAGGCGTGATCGCCCCGCATCTGCTGGCGCGGCTGATCGTGGACAGCGGCGGCGGCCCGCGCCTGCGGCCGGTGCATGGCGCCTGCGCGGCGCTGGCGCTGATCGGCATTGCCGCGGCCGGGCCGGCCTGGGAGCGCGAGCCACCGCCGTTTGCCGAGGACAAGGCGCCGATGGTGATCGCCATCGACCTCTCGCGCAGCATGGACGCGGTGGACGTGGCGCCCACCCGGCTGGAGCGCGCCAAGCAGAAGGTGCGCGACCTGATGGTGCTGCGCGCCGGCTCGCGCACCGGCCTGGTCGTGTATGCCGGCAGCGCGCACATGGTGGTGCCGCCCACCGACGATCCGGTCTTCATGGCGCTGTTCCTGGACGCGCTCGACACCGGCATGGTGCCCGGCGCGGGCAAGAACGCGGCGGCGGCGCTGACGCTGGCGGATGGCCTGCTCAGGCGCGAGTCGGCCGCCGGTACCGTGCTCCTGATCACCGACGGATTCGAGCGCGCGCAGATTCCAGCCTTCGCCGCGCAGGCGCGGGCGGGCCAGATCCAGGTGCTGGCGCTGGCGGCCGGCACCGAGGGCGGCGGGCCCATCCGCACCCCCGATGGCCGCGTGGCCACCGACCCGCAGGGCAGGCCGCTGCGGGGCACGCTGGACCTTGCCGCACTCAAGGCACTGTCTGCCGATGCGGATATTCCGCTGGCCAGCCTGACGCTGGACGACGACGACATACGCTGGGTGCAGCGCCGCGCCGTGCGCAATATGGAAGCCGCGCAGGAGAAGAACGCGCAAGTGCGCTGGAAGGAAGCCGGCTATCTCATCACCGTGCCCATCGTCGTGCTGGGTGCATTGTGGTTCCGCCGCGGCTGGGTGGTACGCTGGCTGCCGCTGTGGCTTGCGACGCTCGCGGGCCTGCTGGCGCAGGCGCCGCGTCCGGCAATGGCCGCGGATTCCCGCCCGGCCGGCGCCACCACCAGCGCCACCACCAGCGCCACCACCAGCGCCATCGCCAGCGCCTTCTTCACGCCGGACCAGCAGGGCCGCCGGCGCTTCGAGCGCGGCGACTTCGCCGGCGCCGCCGCCCGTTTCCAGGACCCCATGTGGCGCGGCTGGGCCAGCTACCGCGCGGGCGACTATGCGGCAGCGCTGACCGCCTTCGCGAGCCTGGACACGCCGGACGCTTTCTTCATGATGGGCAATTGCTACGCGCGCCTGCGCGACTACCCGCGCGCGCTTGCCGCCTACGACAACGCGCTGGCGGCTCGCCCCGGCTTCGCGCAGGCCGTGGCCAACCGCGCGCTGGTGGCGGCGCTGATCGCCCGGGAGAAGAACGACAAGGATGACCAGGAACAGGCGCCCGACCTGCCGCCGGACAAGGTCGAGTTCGAGAACAAGGAGCAGGGCGGCAAGAAGGGCAAGCTGGACATGAGCCGGCTGCAGCAACAGAACGCGGAGCTGTGGATGCGCAACCTGCAGGTATCGCCGGCGGATTTCCTGCGGCAGAAGTTCCAGATCGAAGCGCGGCAGCCGGCGCCCGTGCCGCCGGCGGCGGCCCCGGCGTCCGGCGCGCGCGGAGCGGCGC
>NZ_JBFTND010000041.1:0-38228 GCF_056397305.1 Cupriavidus sp. 05N40 | reverse complement strand
CGCATGGAGTGTGCCAAGGTGGGCCATGTCGCCTCGAATCGCCCGCAAACGCAGGCTGGGCTTGGGAGAAATTTTTCTCGAGGGGGAAAATGGCGCCGAAGCCCGGTGTGGGAAGGCTTTGATCTGGCAGGCAAAAACCAACACAACAGACACCGTGTGTTCGTGCGCCGCCAACATCGGGAAACATCTGGGCGATCACGCCGGCATGACGCGGCAGCGGGAGGACCCTTGAGGCGCACCGGGATGAGAACACCGGCGGCCTGCCGGAATTCCAATGCGGTCACATGGGATCAGAAGCCCATCGTCGCCGACAGCAGCAAGGTGCGCGGCTCGGCGATCGCCACGCCGCCGAAGGCATCGACCGCGGCCCAGTAGCGCTGGCCGAAGACATTGCGGACGTTGAGCCGGAAGGTGGTCTGCCGGCGCGCCAGCGTAGTCCGGTATCGCGCGCCAAGGTCAACGCGGGTCCATTGCGCAATGCCCTGTTGCGTATTGGCCTGGTCCACATACTGGCTGCCCGTGTAGACCAGGCTGCCGGTCAGCGTCAGCCCGGGCGCGAAGGCGGCATCCCATTCGGCGCCCAGGTTGGCTTGCAGCCTGGGCACGCCGATGGGGGTCTTGCCGGCGGTCGCGGCGCTGTCGGTGCGCACCGGCCTCGCATCGAGCACGGTGGCGCTGGCCAGCAGCCGCACGCCTGGCACCGGCTCGCCATACAGGCCAAGCTCCAGTCCGCGGTTGCGCTGCTCGCCGTCTGCGGTGAACAGCGTGCCGGACATCTGCCCACCCGGCCGGGTGATCTGGAACGCGCTGACCGTGGCGATCATGCCTCCCCGCTCTACCTTGACGCCGGCTTCGTACTGTATCGACTTGTAGGGCGCGAAGACCTCGCCGGCGTTGCTGGCGCTGGCGGGCGCGGTGTCGCCCTTGCTCAGCCCTTCGGCGCGGTTGGCGTAGAAGGAGACGTGCTGCCAGGGCTTCACCACGAGGCCGAGCATGGGCGTCACGGCCGATTCGTCATAGCGCGAAGTCACGGCGCCGGCGGTGCTGAAATTCGCCGACCTGACCTGCTGGTGACGCACGCCCAGCGTCAGTTGCACGCGCTGGTCCAGCAGCGACAGCGTATCGGCCAGCGCCACGCCGGTCAGGCGGGTTTCCGAAACCGTTGGCACGCTGGCCGGATCCGCGATGAACTGCATGGGAAGCGAAACCGGCTGGTAAAGGTTCGTCAGCAGGGTGACGGGCGAATTGTTGAAGCCTCGTCCCAGTCGATCCCGATAGCCGCTGACCACCAGATTGAGGCGATGGCCGACCGGCCCGGTGTCAAAGCGGGCCCGCAGGCCGGTATCCGCGGTAGCCCGGGCCACGTTGAACTTGTAGTTCGTATCCGACACGGCAATGTCGCCGGCCTCGTTGACGATGGTGGGCGTGATGGCAAAGAGCCTGGCAACCCGGGTACGGCCGCCGCCGCCGTCCAGGAACCAGGCCAGCTTGTCGCCGATCTCGTATTCCGCCCGAAGCAGCAGCGACTGGTCGCTGATCCTGGAGTGTTCCCAGGGCTGCGAGATATTGCGCTGTCCATCCGGCGCGCCGGGCACGGCGATGCCGGGAAGGATGTGCAGCAGCCGTGACGGCGCGTTGATCCTTTCCCGCTGGCCGATGAAGTCCAGCGTCGCACGCAGGCGCTCTCCCTGATAGTCGAGCGCCAGCGCGCCGGCACCAGCGTTGCGCGACTGGTTGTCCAGCCTGGTGTCCCCTGCCCGGTAGCTGCCGTTGAGGCGGATGCCGAACTGCCGCGCGGCGCCAAAACGCCGGCTCAGGTCAACGTTTCCACCCAGTTGCGATGTCGCGGCATAGTCGGCGGTGACCTGCATCTGGTCCGGTCCGGTGGCCCGCTTGGGGACGATGTTGATGCCGCCGCCGACACTGCCGCTCGGCGCCATGCCGATCAGCATGGCGGTCGGGCCCTTGATCAGCTCGACGCGCTCGATATAGCCGGTGGACACGCGGTAGTTGGAGGCAACGCCATACAGGCCATCGAAGGCGATTTCCCCGAAGTTACCGTTGCCCACCGGAAAGCCGCGGATCGTGAAGGCATCGAGGATGCCACCGGGCTGGCTGACGAAGCGCACCGACGCATCATTGGCCAGCACATCGCCCACCGTGCGCGCCTGCTGGTCTTCGATCGCCCTGGCGGTGTAGCTGGTGAGGCTGAACGGCGCGTCCATGATGTCGGTGTTGCCGAGCATTCCCAGCCGGGCGCCGCGCGCGACCTGCCCGCCCGCGAAGGGCTGCGGCAATTCGCCCGCGGCGGCGGCGGTACCGGTGACCGTCACCGTGGGCAGCACCGGCGCCGCCTCGCTGCGGGCGCCCTCGCGCGCCCTGCGCAAGGAAAAGCCGCCGCCCGGCAGCGCCACCGCTTCCAGCCCGGTTCCCGCCAGCAGCGCCCTCAGCCCTGCCGGCACCGAATAGCTGCCTTGCAAGCCGGGGCTCTCGGCGGCACCGAGCAGCGCCGCATCGTAGGAAAGATCGATGCCGGCAGCGCTGGCGAAGCGGTTGAGCACCACATAGAGCGGGCCTGGCCCGATGGCAAAGGAGCGGGCCTGCTCCGTGCCCGGCGCGGCACGCGCCGTGGACAACGGCATGCCAACCCACAGGGCGAGACAGGCGAGAGCGCAGGAAAAGGCGCGGCAAGGTGCCCTCAATGGCTTAGAAGTCCATGCTCATGGACGCCATGAAGGTACGCGGCGCACCCAGCGAGATCGTGCTGAACGAGGCCACCCCCGACCAGTACCTGCGATCGAAGGCATTGAACACACCCGCACGGAAGGTGGTCGACTTGCCGTACAGCGAGGACTTGTAGCGCACGCCCAGATCCACCGTGGTCCACGACGGCACCCGCTGCGTGTTTGCCTGGTTCACGTATTCGCTGCCGGTGTAGTTGACGGCGCCGGTCAGGGTCAGGCCGGGCACCCACGGCAGGTCCCATTCCGTGCCCAGGTTGGCCATCACCGTGGGCACGCCGACCGGGCGGTTGCCGAGCGTGGCCGCGCTGCTGGTCTTGGTCAGTTCGCCGTCGAGCAGGGTCACGCCGCCGAGCAGGCGCACGCCCTTGTAGGCCTGGCCCGACATCGTCAGCTCCAGGCCCTGGTTGCGCTGCTCGCCGTCGACGGAGAAGACCGTGCCGGACAACTGGCCGCTGGGCTTGGTCATGCGGAAAGCGGCCAGCGTTGCCATCACCTTGCCCGCGTCGTACTTGACGCCGACCTCGTGCTGCTTGGTCTTGTACGGGGAGAAGACCTGCCCCGCGTTCGACGCCACCGCCGGCGCGATATCGCCCTTGCTCAGTCCCTCGATGTAGTTCGCGTACAGCGAGACGTGCTGCCAGGGCTTGAAGACGATGCCGGCCAGCGGCGTGACGGCGCTCTCGTCGTACGTGGCGGTCTTGGCGCCGGTGGCGGCGTAGTTGTTCGACTTGACCTGCTGGTAGCGCAGGCCGAGGGTGAGTTGCACGCGGTCGTCGAGCACGCTCAGGGTGTCGGCCAGGGACAGCCCCGACAGCGTGGAGTCGGACACCTTGGGCACGCGTTGCGGCGCGGCGATATCCTGCGCCGGGCGGTCGACCGGCGCATAGATATTGGACGTGACAGGCGTGCCGGCCACGTTGGCGCTGGCGAAGCGGTCCATATACAGGTTCGCCTGCAGCGCCAGCGCGTGCTTGACGGGGCCGGTCTCGAACTTGCTCCTGACGCCGGTATCGAAGCTCGACCGGTTGACCTGGAACCTCCAGTTCTGTATCGCCGACGAGGTGGCACCCGCCGAATTCAGGATGGTCGGCGTCTGGTCCGACAGCCGCGCCACGTCGGAGCGGGTACCGCCAGCGTCGGCAAACACGGTCACGTTGTCGGTGATGTCGTACTCCGCGTGCAGCAGCGTCGAGACATCATTGGACTTCCACCAGCCCCACCGCTGGCTGACATTGCGCCGGCCGTCCGGCGCCGCGGGCACCTGCACGCCGGCCGCGACCAGGAAGGGCCGCGTCGGCGCGTCCACCCACTGGTATTGCTCGATCAGGTCGAGCGAAGCCCGCAGGCGCTCGCCGTGATAATCGAGCGACAGCGCGGCCACCTCCGCGCGCGATTTCTGGTTGTCCAGCGGGGTCTGTCCCTGGCGATGCAGGCCGTTGAAACGGATGCCCCACTCCCGGTCATCGCCAAAGCGGCGGCTCAGGTCGATCGCGCCGCCCACCTGCGCGTCAGACGCGTAGTCGAGGGTAAAGCGCGTCAGGTCCTGCGCCAGTGCCCGCTTGGGCACGACATTGACCACGCCGCCCACGCCGCTGTTGGGAGACATGCCGTACAGCAGGGCGGCGGGGCCCTTGAGCACCTCGACCCGCTCCAGGTACTCGGTGAAGAGGTGGTAGTTGGGCGAAACGCCGTAGACGCCGTCAAACGCGATTTCCGACAGGTTGCCCTCGTTGATCGGGAAGCCGCGGATATAGAAGGAATCCGTCACGCCGCCGACCTGGCCGGTGAAGCGAACGGAAGGATCGCTGTTCAGCACCTCGGCCAGGGTGACGGCCTGCTGGTCCTCGATCCGCTGGGCGGTGTAGTTGGTCACGGCGAAGGGCGTGTCCATCACGCCCTTGTTGCCCAGCAGCCCCAGGCGGCCGCCACGCGCCACCTGGCCGCCGGCATGGGCCGGTGGCAATTCGCCCGGCGCCTCGGTGGCGGCGGTGACGGTCACCGCCGGCAGCGTCGCGGTGRCATCCGCCGGCTGCGATTGCGCCCTCACGCCGAGCGGTGCCACGCTCGCGCCCATCGCAAGACAGACAAAGGCGTGGTGCAGTGCAAGCGCGAACGGCTTGGGTCGAGGTGGGCGCGCGTTGGCGATGGCAGTGGCATGGCGTGTTGCAGACATCAGATTCTCTTCTCCGGCAGCGTGGTGTTTGAAGTTCCTACGCAGTAGGCCGGTCGAGAATCGAAATCCCCTCAATATTTCCCTGGTTTTTTTCCGCACATGGGCAAAGTGGCGTCAATTTCCGCCGGCGGGACCAACCGTGACCCAGAGGCGCGTGCGATAGGCGATGGAAACGGGCTGCGACTGCGCCAGGAAGCGCAGCGTCCGATCGGTGTCGCGCAGGTGGTAGGTGCCGGATATGCGCAGGTCCGCCACGCGCGGATCGCAGACGATGCGGCCGGTGCGGTAGCGGGCAAGTTCGGCCAGCACGTCGGCCAGGCGCATGTCCTTGCCGGCGATGACGCCCTCGGCCCAGCCGTCCGGCGCGATGGGCGGCGCCGCCGCCGGCGTGCTGCCGTCTGCGGCAAGCCACCAGGTCGTCCCCGCGCGTGCCACGTCCTCGCCATTGCCCGCCGACGGATACAGGGCGACGGCGCCCTCCTGCACGCTGACCCGGGCGCGCGCGCCCTCGATACGCACCACGAAGCGCGTGCCCAATGCGCGCAGGCTGCCGAACGGCGTCTGCACCCAGAAGGGCCGCGCCGCGCCGCTGGCGGCGGAAAATTCATCGTCATGGCCCGTGGTGACCAGGATCTCTCCGCGCCGCAGCGTGATCAGGCGGCGCTCGGCGCCCAGTCCGGTACTGATGGCCGTGTCCGTATTGAGCACGATGGTGCTGCCATCATCGAGCCGCACGGTACGCTGCTCGCCGGTGGCGGTGCTGGTATCGGCAAGCAGGCGCTGCCATGGCGCCAGTTCTCGCACACCCTGCACGGCAAGCAGCGAGATACCTGCCAGCGCCAGCACCTTGAGCGCCTGACGGCGTTTCAGGCCGCCGGCGCTGCGCCGCGCGCCGGCGGTTTGCAGCGTATCCAGCGCAAGCGCTGCCGGTACGCCGGAGAAATCGTCTCGCAGCGCCTGCACCCGCTGCCAGGCGAGCGCGTGCAGCGGGTCCGCCTTGAGCCACTGTGCGAACGCCTCGCGCGTGCCGGCGGTGGGCTCGCCGAAGTCGAGCCGGATCGTCCAGGTAACGGCCTTGTCGACCATGCGAGCGGGAATCCGGGGTTCGGGCGCGGGCGGCGTGGGTCCGCAGGGACTGGCGGGATCAGTCACCGAAGCGCACAGCGTAGCAATGGCGCAGGGCCGCGGCGACATGGCGTTCGGCCGTCGCCAGCGACACCCCGAGGCGCTCCGCGATCTGCCGGCAGGTCAGCCCTTCCAGCTGGGCCCACAGGAAGGCGGTGCGCACCTGCGGCTTGAGCGCATCGAGTATGCGGTCGATGGCGATCAGGGCCTCCAGGAAGAGCAGCCGGCTCTCTGGCGACGGCGCGTGGGCCGGCGGCAACTGCGCCAGCGTCTCCAGCCAGGCCAGCYCCAGCTCCCGGCGCCGCCAGTGCTCGATGACCAGGCCGCGCGCGATCGTGCTCAGGTAGGTGCGGGGCTCCCGGATATCCGCGGCCTGCCGGTGGAGCAGGCGGAGAAACACGTCCTGCGCCAGGTCTGCCGCATCGCAGGCATTGCCCAGCTTGCGGCGCAACCAGCCCTGGAGCCATCGGTTGTGCTCGCTATAGAGGGAGTGAACGTGACGCTGGAGAGCGGATTCGGCGGCAGCCATGCTGCATTCCTGATGATGATCAGTCTGGCACGGCCAAACCTCACAGATCGCAAATGAGAATGGTTCGCATTGTATTACAGACGGGCTCTCCAGTACAACTGCCGGCAGGCCCGGTCATTGCCACGCTGGCGCACAGCCCTGCGCCGCCCGCCTTCGCATAATGAGTCAGTCAGCGTCAGCCAACGGGGATCCGGCCCACACGGGCGGCCGGCGGCCTTGCCAGGGCATGGCCGCTTCCAGTTGGGCCGCCAGGCGGAAAAGGATGTCCTCTCGTCCAAACCCCGCAACGAACTGGGAGCCAATTGGCAATCCTGTTGCGCTATCGAACGACAACGGAACCGACATGGCGGGCAACCCCGCAACGTTCGGCAACGGGGTGAATGGTGATTGCTGGAGCACGTGCGCGATCCAGCCGTAGCCATCAAGCATTCCCTCGTCCTTGTTGTACTCACCTATCCGAGGCGCGAGATCTGGCAGCGTCGGCGTCAGGAGAAGGTCGTAGCCCAGGAAGAATTTGCCCGTCGCCCGCGTAACGGCATTCCGGACCTGCAGCGCCTCCAGCAGGTCCGTACCGCTGACGCGACGCCCATACTCGTAGACCGCGAATGTCGCCGGTTCGAGAATGCCCGGGGTCACGGGCCTGCCGGTTGCCGCCGAGATGGCGTTGAGCCTCATGGCCGCGTTCGCGGTCCAGATCTGCGCGTTGGCGTGAACGAAACTGTCCCAGCTTACGCCCAGGTCCGGCGTGACTTCCTCCACTTCATGGCCCAGCGATGCAAGAGACCGGGCAACGGCGCGGATGGCATCCGCCACGACAGTGGTGGTCCGCCCGGAATTCTGTGGGTTGAGCAGGAAGCCGATCCTGAGCTTCCCCGGACTGCGCTGGAGTTCCGACAGATAACTGTCGGCCGGTGGCGCAATCTGATACGGCTCGCCGATGCCGGCACCGGTCACGGCATCGAGCAAGGCGGCGCTGTCACGCACCGACCGGCTCACGCCAAAGTGCACGCCAAGTCCGTTCCATACCTCGTCTACGGCGGGGCCGTTGGATACGCGTCCCCTTGTCGGCTTCAGGCCGAACAGGCCATTCAATGCCGCGGGCACGCGAATCGAGCCACCGGCGTCAGTGGCATGGGCAAGCGGAACGATTCCGGCTGCGACGGCCGCGCCGGCGCCCCCGCTCGAGCCGCCGGCACCGCGATCGAGATTCCACGGATTCCTGGTCGGCCCGCACACGCGTGCCTCTGTGGTCGTGCTCACCGCCAGCTCGGGCATCGTCGTCCTGCCGAGCGTGACGAGGCCGGCCTTTCGGAATCTGACCATCAGATTCGAGTCTTCCCGTGCAATCAGCCCTTGCGCTATCCGGCTACCCAGTTCGCTTCTGCGGCCCTTCATCGCCACGCCCAGGTCCTTGATGAGGAAGGGCACGCCGGAAAGCAGGCTTCCTGGTTCCGCGGACGCGGTTGAGTCCGCCTCCGCGGGCCAATGCTCGACCACGGCATTGATCTTCGGGTTGATAGCCTCGAGCGCATTCAGCGCAGCGGCCGCGACTTCCGCGGGGCTGACCTGTCCGCTCGATATGAGATCGTGCAAACCTACGCCATCAAGCGACGCATATTCGTCCAGTTTCATAGCGATGCCAATAAAGAACCAACAATAAGAGCGGAATGCCCCAGCAGCCGCGCAACGAAACGGCTACCTGAGCGCGGGCGTGATCAATCCATGCCTCGCGTTCCCGCGGGAACCGGTGCATGCCCATCCGATGCGAATTCAACGACGTCTTCCGGATGCAAGCGCAGAAGGAGGACGATGACTCCCGAGATGAAAAGCATCGCGGCCACGATCAAGAAGCCAAGATGCATGCTTCCCGTCAGACTCTTCGACCATCCGATGATGCTTGGCCCGAAGAACCCACCGGAAAGACCGATCGTATTGATCAGTGCAATCGCCCCCGCTCTCGCATCGCCTTTGATGTACTCCGGCGGTACGGCCCAGAAGACGATATTTGCCATCCACATCATCCCCGTGGCGAGTGTGAGACAAACGATGGTGAGCAGAAGGCTACCGTCGGCAAATATCCAGGCGACAAAGGCGAGGACGCCGACGAACACAGGCAGCGCAATGTGGAAACGTCTGTCGCGATGCTTGTCGGAACTGCGGCCACCATAAAAAATGGCCAATGCAGCAGCAACGTAGGGGATGGCTGAATACCAGCCCAGCTGCTGTGTGCTGGCGACGCCTTCGAGCTTGAGGATCGTCGGAAGCCAGAAGCTGAGAGCGTAGATTGGCGCGATGATGCAGAGGTAGGCCACGGCAAGAATATAGACCTTCGGGTCCCTCAGGACAGCACGGAAAGAACCATGGCGTCCGGCATCCCTGCCCAGTTCCCCTTGAAGCAGGCGCTTTTCCTGCGGGCTCAGCCATTTCGCGGTAGCCGGGCCATCCGACAGGGCGAAGTAGGCGATCACGCCGAGGACGACACACGGGGCGCCTTCCAGCAAGAACATCCATTGCCAGCCGGATAGATTGCCGGCCCCTGCAAACGCCGTCATGATCCAGGCGGAAAGAGGACCGCCCACGATTCCGCTGACCGGTCCCGCGAGCCAGACAATGGAGATGGCGCCGGCAGTGCGCGACGGACCATACCAGCGGGACAGATAAAACAGCACGCCAGGAGCAAAGCCGGCCTCGAAAACGCCGAGCAAGAAGCGCACCGCATAAAAGGCCGGAATACTGTTCACGAACAGCATGCAGATTGACGCGATCCCCCACAGCACCATGATCCGGCTGAAGGTGACCCGCGCCCCCACCTTCGGAAGCAGCAGGTTACTCGGGATCTCGAACAGGACGTAACCCACGAAAAAGATGCCGGCGCCGACCCCATAGGCCGCATCGGATAGTGCCAGGTCACTCTGCATCTGCAGCTTCGCGAAACCGACATTGACTCTATCGAGGTACGCGAACATGAAGCCGACAAACAGTAGCGGCAGCAGGTGTAGATCCACCTTTCGATAGACGGAAGATACTGCTGCGTCGCCGCCTGACGTTTGATTTATTGCGGACAATTTTGTCTCCGGTCGTTGATCTTGGTCGAGCCTGGGCCATGGCGATCGCACGGCGAGCGATGTGGAAGATCCAATCCATCGGGCTCGCCGTGTGAGCGACAAGTGGCGGGCTATCCGGTCACAGCCTGGCTGACATGACAGCCAGCATTGCGTCGCAAAGAATCTGTGCGCCCGCGGCCAGATCCTTGTCGCGGGCATGCTCTGCCTCGTTATGGCTGATGCCCTTCTCGCAAGGCACGAAGATCATGGCCGTAGGCGTGTGGTCTGCCATGTACTTGGCGTCGTGAGTGGCGCCAGAGACGATGCTCATGTGCGTCAGGTTCCGAGCCTTCGCCGAGTCCTCGACAACCGCCACGACACGGTCGTCGAACTTCACGGGAGTCGAGCGCAGCAATACCTTGGCGGAGACGGGGCAATGCTCGACTTCGCTCGAACACATCTGGAGGATCTTCTCGCCCGTTTGCAGGAGATGATCCGGATCCGGGTGCCGGAGATCGATGTTGAAGGTAACCTTTCCGGGAACCGTGTTGGGCGAGCCGGGTGCCACTTCAAGCCGTCCGACGGTGAAGCGCAGTATGTCGAGCGGATCCGCAATTTCACTCCGAATCCGTGCCATCAGCACCGTCGCCGCAAGCAGCGCATCTTTCCGGTGTCGCAATGGCGTGGTGCCGGCGTGGGCCTCCATCCCGCGAACTTCGATCTCATAGGAATGAAGACCCTGAATGCCGCTGACGATGCCGATGTCGCAATCCGCATCTTCGAGGACGGGGCCCTGCTCGATGTGAGCCTCGATATACGCAAACCCTTTGCCGCCCAGAGGCCTGCTTTGCAAGTGCGGAAGCGCCTCGATCTGCGTCGCCAGCGCATCGCCAACGCTGATGCCTTTCGCATCGCGTATTGCCAGTGCCCTGTCGAGCGGCAAGGCGCCTGACGCCACCGCCGACCCCATCGTCGGCGGGGGAAATCTCGAACCCTCTTCATTCATCCAGACGACGAGCTCCATCGGGCGCTCTGTCACCACGCCATGATCGTCAAGCGTTTCAAGGACTTCAAACCCGGCCAGCACCCCGAATACGCCATCGAACTTGCCGCCCGTGGGCTGGGAATCGAGATGCGATCCCGTCATGACAGGACTGAGTTCCGGCCGCGCGCCCGGGCGGCGGATAAAAAGATTGCCGATCGGATCGATGGCCGTGATGTAACCCCTCCCCGAAGCCCAGTCCAGAAGGAGTTGCCGCCCCCTGGTGTCCTCTGCCGTCAGTGCCTGACGGTTAACGCCGCCATTGCCGGTGGCGCCGATTTCGGCCATCGCGCGGTGGCGGTCCGAGAGCCTGGCACCGTTGATAAGCGGTGCGGCTGTCACCGTGGATACAGATGTGGGATTGTCGACTTGCATTGTTTCCGGGGGGCGTCGTTTATCGTGGCACCCAGTTTGCCCAGCCAACCCCATAAAGTCAAGTCACTTGACTAGCAGGAATGTTAGTGTCATTTATACGAACAAAAAGCGGCATCCAAGCCACAATCAGGCTGCGGATCGCGAAAACCACCCCTTGAATTTGGCTCCGATGCCGACGCGGCGGAGGTGACGTCGACATCTCGCCGATTTATCGACCCCATGCCTGCACTCGTTACATTGCTACACGCCAAATCGAAAATGCGTTACTATTTCGAAATGCCGGAATACTATTAATCCGTGCCGTAGAATTATCGAAGATTCACGCCGGATCGAGAAACTTCACCGAAGACGGAACGATAAATCCGGTCCAGTACTGATCGCGCCATCGCATATTATGGAAAACAACGAAATTAATCAGGAAATCGTCATCGGCGGAAGGCTCAAGCACGCGAGACTCAATCGCAAGCTGAGCTTGCGTCAACTGGCGGAGAAAGTCGGCTGCACTGAGAGCTTCCTGTCGAAAGTCGAGAACTGCAAGGTCCGCCCTTCCCTCCCGATGCTTCACAAGATTGCCGTGACGCTGGGAATCAGTGTCGCCAAGCTGTTTATTGAAGAAGACAACACCACTGGATCGGTGACGGTCATGCGGGAGGGTCAGCGACAAATACTGCGGACGGAACATCGACGGGCTGGCGATGGCGTGTCGCTGGAAACGCTGCTCCCCAACCATCTGTGCGCCCTGCTGGAATCCAATATCCATCACATCCCCGCGGGAACCTCGTCCCAGGGCTTTCTCGAGCATCAGGGCGAAGAAATGGGCTATGTACTGCAAGGAGAACTGGAACTCACCGTGGCCGATCAGACTATCCGCGTGAGCAAAGGCGACTCCTTCTTTTTCTTTTCGCACCTCCCGCATGGCTACCGGAACATTGGCAGCACGGAAGCCCAGGTGTTGTGGGTCAACACGCCCCAGAGCTTCTGACGCAGTCACCAGAGCGACTATCCCGCAGGCCTCGACGACATCCTGCCAGCCCTTGCGCGGATCATTCCTGCGTTACTCCTTGCGTTTCAGGCCATCGGGAGCGGGCACCCAGCGAAAACCGGCCTGCCCGGCCTGTACATGACCCAGCCCGGGGAATGCCATATGGGCGCCTCCCACCAGATAGCCTTGCCGGRCCGCGTCGGCAAGGATGCGCTGCCGCGTGGCCGCCGCGGCGGCAGGAGCGACGTCGTACTCGATGGTGATRCCCGGATCGCCGAACTGCGCCTCGCTGGCGTGGATGACGTCTCCCCAGAGCAGCAGCCGCTGACCCCGGCTCTCGATGAAGTAGCCGTTCATGCCCGGCGTGTGGCCGTATAGCGGTACCGAGCGCACGCCGGGGAACAGTTCGGTGGCACCGTCGAAGGTGCGCAGCTTGCCCGCCACCACATACGGGTCGACAGTCTGGTGCGACTGCCGGAAGGTGGTGCGGGCCGCCGCCGGCGCCCTGGCCTCGGCTTCGGGGCTGAGCCACAAGGCCGGATCGCGCTGGTCCACGTGCACCACTGCATGCGGGAACACCCRCTGCCCGCCGATACTGAGGCCGCCGGAGTGGTCGCCGTGGATATGCGTCAGCAGGATGTCGTCGATATCGCCGGGCTGGTAGCCGGCAGCACGGAGGTTCTCGACGAGGTGGCCGGTCAGCGGCCCGAACAGCTCGCCCGCGCCGGTATCGACGAGAATGCGACGCTCGCCGGTGTCGACCAGGAAGCAGTTGACGGAGATCTCCACCGGCAATGCCTGGTGGGCGGCCGCGAACGCCTCGCGCACGGCTTGCGGCTTGCTCATGATCTTCGACACGTCGCGCGGCGCGGTGCCATCCGACAGCACCGTGACGCGAAACGCCCCCAGCGCAAAGCGGTAGAAACCGGGGGCCTGGTGCGCCGCCCATCCAGGGCTGGACGATGTGTCCGGCGAATCTGTCGCACCGGCGTTTGCCGGACTGGCGGCAAGGACGGTCATGGATGCGGTGGCAAGAAGCAGGAAGCGGGGGAAATTCATGATCGGTATCGGTCCGGGTTGCGCACTGGCCCCTTATCAGGTGCCGTACTGGTGCTGAATCAGCGATAAACGGAACAATAGCGATCGCGCTCTGCCGCGATAAGCTGTCTTTCTTGGGAATAATTGTGCCACCATTGGCATAATCGGCATAATTGGCGGCATCGATCATTGACCTGGCGCCGTGCGCGAACCGAGACGTCCATGCCTCCCGACATGAATGACACGCTGGTCTTCCTCAAGGTCGTGGAAGCGGGGAGTTTCACCGCCGCCGCAGCCGAGTTGCTCCTGCCCAAGACCACGGTCAGCCGCAAGCTGCGCGAACTCGAGCAGCGGCTTGGGGTGCAACTCTTGCACCGGACCACACGCCGCCTCGGCCTGACGGAGGCCGGCACGCTCTACTACGAATCCTGCCGCGCCATTCCCGGCATGCTGGCAAACGCCGATGCAGCGGTAGGCCAGTTGCAGGGCACGCCGCGCGGCACGTTGCGCATCACGGCATCCTACTCGCTGGCGATCACCCTGCTCGGCCCGCTGCTGGCAGATTTCCGCGGCGAAAACCCGAACGTGAACATCGAGCTGGTGCTCAGCCACCGCACGCTCGATCTCGTCGGCGAGGAAATCGACCTGGCACTGCGCATGGGCGACCTGCCGGATTCATCGATGGCCGCACGGCGACTCGCCACCTTCCCGAACCGCATCTACGCCAGCCCCGCCTATCTCGCGCAGCATGGCGAACCCACCCATCCGGACGCACTGTGCGAGCACATGGCGCTATCCACGCGCGTGGCCAGGCGCGCCAGCGGCCATGCCTGGCCAATGCGCCGCGAGGACGCTGCCGAAGGGCTCACCGACTACCCAATCCGCCCCGTGATCGAGGCCGACGATCCGGAGACACTCAAGGCGCCACTGTTCGACGGCGCGGGCCTGATGATGGCAACAGACCTGATCATGGCGCGGCATGTCGGGCAAGGCCTGGTGGTGCCGGTACTGCCTGGCTGGCTCGGGCGTTGCCCGGACCTGCACGCCGTGTTTCCGCGCGGGCACGTACAGCCGCCAAAGTTGCGCGCGTTCATCGACTTCCTCGTGCTGCGGCTCGCACCGGGTGCCGCAGGCGCACGGCGCTGAACGCATCGGCAACTCGCCTGGCGAGGATCGCGCAATTGTCGTGCGGGCGCCGATCCCTGCAAGGCATGGCAACGCGAACACCAGGGCTTCCGGCTTTTCGCGCGCGATACTTTGTGGCATGTTTGCCGGGGATTGCCGGTCGACAGGCCGGCTCGAACTACGGGTGAGATTGTGGAACTACGACATTTGCGCTATTTCATCGCGGTGGCCGAGCATGAGAGCATTCGCGAGGCGGCGGAGCGCATCCACGTCACGCAGCCCGCCATCTCCCGCCAGATCCATGACCTGGAGGAAGAACTTGGCTTCGCATTGTTCGCGCGCACGCCGCGCGGACTCAGGCTGACTTCGGCCGGCCAGGCGTACTTGCGCGATGCCCGCACGGCGCTCAACCAGCTCGACGTCGCGGCGCGCGGTGCCCAGCGGATATCGGCCGGCATGCAGGGCCGCCTGCGGCTTGGCTTTGTCGAGAACAGTGGCTGGGACGGCATCGTGCCGCATATCTTCCGGCGCTTCCAGGAAGACGTGCCCGACGTCCGCATCGAACTGATCCCGATGAACACGCCACAGCAGCTCGACGAGATCCGCGCGGGCACGCTCGACGGCGGCTTCGTGTACCAGTACGGGCCGCTCCCCGAATCGCTCGGCACGCTGCCGCTGACGACGAACAACGTGCTGCTGGCGGCGCCGCGCGCATGGGCGCTGCCCGCCCCGGAAACGTCCACGACTCACGCATCCCCGCCAGGCGTGGCGCTGCGCCAGATTGCCGACTGGCCATTCGTCACGTTCCCGCGCGCTGTGTATCCGGTCTACTACGACCGGCTGATCGGCGCTTGCCAGGCGTGCGGCGTCACCCTCAACGTCGTCCAGGAGGTCTCGACCGAGGCCGCCATGCTGTCGCTCGTCTGCGCCGGCATCGGCGCAGCCATCGTCAACTCGGCCAACGTCGGCCGTCCGCCAGCGCTCTGCCACTTTGCGTCGTTCACGGATCTTTCCATCCCGATGCCGCTCGTCTTCGCCTGCAAGGCCGATGCGCCCGAGCCGGCGCTTGCGCGCTTCATTCAGACGGTGGAAGCGATGAGGCAGACCGTGGCGGCGCCTGGGTGATGCCCGGAAAGCATCAGCTCCGCCAAAAAACGGCATTTGTCGGCAACCAGCTCGATCAGCAATATTGCATGCAGACGCGGCCGATCCCCACGAACCGGCCGCGCCCGATCCCCCACCGGAGACAGGCATGCCAGGCCGATCGAACGACCAGACCCATTCCAGGAAAACACTGATCTCAACGGAGATCGACTACGAGCGCGAGGGCTTCCAGACCGGTGTGCTGCGCATTCCCTATTCGCATGACCGCTCTGCCTATGGCCACATTCCCGCGCCGATCGCCGTGCTCAAGCAGGGCACGGGACCCACGGTGCTGCTGACCGGCGGCAACCATGGCGACGAATACGAAGGCCCGGTGGCGTTGATGAAGCTGCTGCAGCGCATGCCTTCGATGCAGATCCAGGGCCGGCTGATCGTCATACCGGCGCTGAACTTTCCGGCGTTCATCAACGGCTCGCGCACCTCGCCGATCGACCGCGGCAACCTGAACCGCATGTTTCCCGGCGACCGCAATGGCTCGATCACCGCGATGATCGCGCACTACGCGGACAGCGAGCTCTTCCCGCGGGCAGACGTGGTGCTGGACCTTCACGCCGGCGGCGCTTCGTTCAACCACATGCCCACGGTGCTGGCCGCGCTGCCGTCCGATCCGGCACGCCGTATCGCGTACCTGAAACTGGTCAAGGCCTTCGCCGCGCCGCACACCATGGTCATGGACCTGCTCGGCGAAGACCGAACCTACGGCGCGGCGGCAGAGCGCCACGGCACCTTGTTCCTGTGCGGCGAATTCGGCGGCTATGGCAGCTGCAACGTGGAAGGGCTGGCCATCGTCGAGCAAGGCCTGCGCCGTGTGCTCCATGTCGCCGGGCTGACGCGCGACGACAGCCCGCCGCCGCGCCACGACACGCAATTCATCGCGGTGAACGGGGCCCGGCACTATCTGTTCGCGCCACGCCACGGCGTATTCGAACCCTGCTTCACGTTGGGGCAGCAGGTCGCGGCCGGCGATCTCGCCGGGCGGCTGTTCGATCCGTACGCGCCGTGGGAGCCGCCGCGCGAACTCCACTTCGGCGGCGCCGGCATGGTGGTCTGCGCCCGCACCTTCGCCGGCGTCGAACCCGGCGACTGCATCGCCCTGCTGGCATCCCCCATCACGCTGTAGCCCATTCCGACGGCAACGCGGAGATTGGCGTCCTCTCATTGGGGAGCCGCCAGCCCGCCCCGTGCCCCTTCGAGGAGACCTTCATGCAGTCCGCCCCCAAAACCGCCCCGGCCCTGGAAGCCGGCGCGCCCCGCGCCGAAGAGCCGGGAATCGAGAACGCCGGCACCCCGTTCTCACATGGATACATCGTATTCATGTTCTTTATCTGCTTCGCCTTTTCTTATATCGACCGCCAGGTCGTCAGCATCCTTGTCCAGCCGCTCAAGGCATCGCTACTGCTCAGCGACACCCAGATCGGGCTCTTGCAGGGTGCGACATTCACGCTTTGCTACGCTACCGCGGGGATGTTCGTGGCCCGGCTCGTGGACCGCTCGAACCGGGTACGCCTGAGCGCTGCCTGCGTCGCCATCTGGGCGATTTCCACGGCCATGTGCGGCACGGCAAGCAGCTTTGGCGAACTGCTGGTCTGGCGTGCCGGCACGGCCATTGCCGAAGCCGCCCTCAGCCCCGCCGCCTTGTCGATCTTCAGCGATATGTTCCCGCCGCGAAAGGTCACGCGCGCCAGCAGCGTGTTCATGCTTGGGCCGTACGTCGGCGGGGGCGTGGCCTTGCTCGGCGGCGGCGTGTTGCTGGGCTGGATGGACCAGCCCACGATGGCCGGCTGGCTCACGACGCAAGGCCTGCAGCCCTGGCAGATGATCTTCTTCGTGGTCGGGCTACCCGGCCTGGCGCTTGCTGCGCTGGTGCTGGCGACCATCCGCGAGCCGGCGCGGCGCGGGCTGTCGACCGCCCACGCTCCCGCCGAGGCGGCGCCACCGATCAGCGAGGTCCTGCGCGAGTTGTTCGTGCGCAACCGCTTCTGCCTGCCCTACTTCTTCGGCTACGTCGCCCTCATCCTGCTGTTCTATTCCCACGCCGCCTGGTTCCCGACCCTGCTGATCCGCAGCTTCGGGTTGTCCGCAAGCGAGGTAGGCAAGATGACCGGACCGGTCTACATGATCGGCGGGATGGCGGGCGTCGTCAGCGCAAGCCTCTTCGTGGGCAAGGTGGACGATCGCGATGCGCTGCGCAAGGTGCTGCGCATCGCCTGCGCGGCGGCCACCTTGCTGGTGCCTGTCGCCTGTGCCGCGCCGCTCGCACCGGTGATGTCGCTGTCGCTCGCGCTGTATGGCCTGTGCGCCTATGCCGCCAGCATCGTCATGGCACTGGCGCCGGTGCCGCTGCAGATCACCATTCCCAATCGCATGCGCGGTCGCGCGGTGGCACTGCTGGTGTTCCTGACCAATGCCATCAGTGGCGGGCTTGGACCGTTCGCCGTAGGCTCCATCAACGAGTGGCTGGGCCATCCGAAGTCCGGGCTGGCGATCGCCCTTTCCATTGTCGGCACCACGGCGGCGGCGGTCAGCGCCCTGCTCTATTTCATCGCCGCCAGGCGGGCCGGCCAGGCATCTGCCACAGGCACGAGCCTGGGAACACAGGCAGGGCGTTGATGTCAGCCATGACATCCCCCGGAAAGCCAGGCCGGCTACGAGCAGTCCAGGCGATGCAAGGACGCGGCCATTGACAATGGCTCAGGCCCTCGGCGCGCCACCTACGGCTTCGATCGCACCGGCTCCGCAGTGTCTCTCGCCGGGGACATTGCGGCATGCACTAGCAGCACTGGCCGGCGGCACTGTCGTACCAGCCCCTCGGCTACGCTACCCATGAGCAGGCGCCGCACGCCGCGGCGCCCGTGCGTGCCCGCGACGATCAACTCCGCGCCAATCTGTTCCGCCGCCTGATTGATGGCCGTAGCCACATCGAAGAGCGCCCCCGGCTCGTCGATCATTGCCGTCGTACATTTCACCTGCCGGGCCGCTGCCCTTGCCTTGGCGCCGTCAAGAAGGAGTTGCCCACCTTCGAGCAGGGTGGCACGCAAGTCGGTGAGGTCGACATAGCCTGCCTCGTACCTGAGGTAGCTGTTATCGATCACATGGACCACGGCAAGCTCCGAACGCAAAGCTGCGGCCAAGCCGACCGCTTCCGCCAGGGCCCGCTCGGCGGACTCGCTGCCGTCGACTGCCACCAGGATCTGGCTGTACATCATCGCTCTCCGTGTGAAGACATCGCGGTCATCGGGCAACGGGAGGCGCCCGCAGACGCTGCCCGCCTCCCTCGGATACGTCCAGTCTGTACGCCCCCGCGTGCGTCGTATTGATGTAGATCATGGCTTGTGCTGTTCGCCGGGTTGCGCGCAGGCACCGGCATCTATTCTCGTGACAGAGCGTTTTCCTGCGGACGGCCAGTTCGCAACGACCACGAGGAGAGTTCATCATGTACAGGAAGATCTTGCTTGGAGTTGACGGCAGCCGCTCCTCGGACCTTGCAGTAAGCCAGGCGATCATCCTCGCCAAGGCGACGGGCAGCGAAGTGCGGGCGCTCTTCGTGGTGGACGACAGCGATGTCTTCTACCTTGCCGAGAATTCGTACCCCTCCTGGTTGATGGAGAGCATCCTGGCCATGGGACACAAGTGCCTGGAGACCGTGGCGAATCGCCTGACCGAGGCCGGCGTACCGCATTCGACAAAGATTCTCGAAAAGCCAGTCGCGCAGGGCCGGATCTCGGAATCGATCGTGAGGGAGGCTGATTACTGGGGCGCCGACCTTATCGTGCTGGGAACACATGGACGGCGCGGGATCAAACGCCTTGTGATGGGCAGCGTGTCGCAAGGCGTAGTCTGCGAGAGCAACAAGCCCGTGCTCCTGATCCGAAGCGAACTCGAAGAATAGCGATCTGCGTGGCGCCCCAGGCTTCGCAATGGCGGCGCCGCAGACGCTGCAGACCGCACCTGCGATCGGCATTCGTACCCGTATGCCGATTCCTGCACGCCATGACGTCCGCAACCTGGCAGTGGCGCTTTAGCCCTTCACACGCCCAGACTACGCGCCCAGACTAAGCGTTTACCCCTTGAGCAAATCCACGCCCCTGTAAGAAGCGGGTAAGGGGCAGGCCTTAACTTATCAGCATGGACATCGGCCGACGCTACGGCGCACGCCTCTGCCGGCGCCGCACGCTGGCGCGGACCATCGCGTCCGGCGGCGTCCGGCGGCGTCCGGCGGCGTCCGGCGGCGCAAGCACACAATCTGCAGGAGACATGGATGAATGAAGATCTGGTCACGAGACTGAAGGCAAATCCGCGATATCGCGAGCTTGTCCACAGGCGAACACGGCTTGGATGGTCGTTGACCGCCATCATGCTCGTCATCTACTACGGATACATCCTGCTGATTGCCTTCGACAAGGAACTCCTGGCCACGAAGATAGGAAATGGCGTGATGACGTGGGGCATGCCGATCGGCCTGTTCGTGATCGTCTTTACCGTCGCCATCACGGGATTCTACGTACGCCACGCCAACGGCGTGTACGACGAACTGACAGAGCAGATCAAGCGGGAGGTGGCATGAAAGCACATCACGCACTCCTTGCTTGCGCAACGCTGCTTCTGTCGACGGCCGCGCTTGCGGCGGGTGGAGACCTTGGGCAGGCGGTCCGGCAGCCAACCAACTGGACGGCCATCGGCATGTTCGTCGTGTTTGTCATTGGTACGCTGTTCATTACCAAGTGGGCGGCAACCAAGACGAAATCGGCGGCGGCATTCTATACGGGCGGAGGCGGCATCACCGGCTTCCAGAACGGGCTGGCGATCGCGGGCGACTTCATGTCGGCGGYGTCATTCCTCGGCATCTCGGCTGCCGTCTACACCAATGGCTATGACGGGCTGATCTATTCCATCGGCTTCCTCGTCGGCTGGCCAGTCATCACCTTCCTGATGGCGGAGCGGCTGCGCAACCTTGGTCGCTTCACCTTCGCCGACGTTGCGGCGTACCGCTTCAAACAGGCGCCGATCCGTGCGTTTGCGGCATCGGGCACGCTGGTGGTGGTCGCGTTCTACCTGATCGCGCAGATGGTAGGCGCCGGCCAGCTGATCAAGCTGTTGTTCGGGCTGGAGTACTGGATCGCCGTGGTCATCGTGGGGGCGCTCATGATGGTGTACGTCCTGTTTGGCGGCATGACCGCCACGACGTGGGTACAGATCATCAAGGCCTGCCTGCTGCTTGCCGGCGCTTCGTTCATGGCCGTCATGGTGCTGGCCCAGTTTCACTTCAGCCCCGAAGCGCTGTTTGCCAAGGCCGTGGAAGTCCACGCCAAGAAGGACTCCATCATGAGTCCGGGCAATTTCATCAAGGATCCCATCTCGGCGATCTCGTTCGGCATTGCCCTGATGTTCGGCACGGCCGGCCTGCCGCATATCCTGATGCGATTCTTCACCGTGCCCAATGCCAAGGAGGCGCGCAAGTCGGTGTTCTGGGCCACTACCTGGATCGGCTACTTCTACATCCTGACCTTCATCATCGGCTTCGGCGCGATCGTGCTGGTGGGAACCAATCCGGCCTTCCAGGATACGAGTGGCAAGCTCCTTGGCGGCGTGAACATGGCGGCAGTCCACCTGGCCAGCGCCGTCGGAGGAAGCGTGTTCCTCGGATTCATCTCCGCGGTGGCCTTTGCGACGATCCTGGCCGTCGTTGCCGGTCTCACCCTCGCCGGTGCGTCCGCCGTTTCGCACGATCTCTATGCGACGGTATTCAAGCAGGGCAAGGCAACGAGCGCCGTCGAACTGCGCGTATCGCGTATCACGACCGTGATCCTCGGCCTGGTCGCGGTGTTCCTTGGCATTGTCTTCGAGAAGCAAAACATCGCGTTCATGGTTTCGCTTGCCTTCGCCGTTGCGGCCTCGGCCAACTTTCCCGTGCTGTTCATGTCGGTGCTGTGGAAGGGCTGCACCACCCGTGGCGCGACGATTGGCGGTTTCCTGGGACTGTTGTCGGCGGTGATCCTCACCATCCTGTCCCAGGCCGTCTGGGTCGACGTGCTGCACTACAAGAGCGCGCCATTTCCCTACACGTCCCCGGCGTTGTTCTCGATGACGATCGGCTTCCTCGGCATCTGGCTCTTCTCGGTCACCGACAACTCGGCCAGGGCGCGCATGGACAAGGCTGGTTTCGAAGCCCAGCAGCTTCGCTCCGAGACCGGAATCGGCGCGGTCGAGGCGTCGGGACATTGAACGAAGCCGGCGGCGTATTCAATGCGAGCCGCCACGCAGAGCGGCGGCGGGCGCCTGGCGCCAAGCCGTCCCGGCCGGGGCAGGCTCGCCTCAAGAGCGCGCATCCTGCCCTTGCCTTGGACTTTGGCTATGGTGAAATAACCCTGCAAGGCGCTTCCCACGGTGGGGCTGCCACCTGCGCCCCTTCCCCGGTGTCGCAGGCCCTCCGTTACCGCGCTCGCTTACCCTTGCCGGGCCGCGCCTAGCGTGTCGCGCTTGATCTTCTTCGCCAGCGACCACTTGTGARCTTCGGTCGGGCCGTCGTAGATGCGGAATCCGCGAATCTCACGGAAGATCTGTTCGACGACGGTGTCGCGCGACACGCCCATGCCGCCCAGAATCTGCACGCAGCGATCCGACACGCGGAACAGCGCCTCGGAGACGCCAACCTTGGTCATCGAACTCTCCGCGGTACCGAGGCCACCTCCATCGAGCACCCCGGCGCACCAGTCGATCATCAGTGCGGCCTGTTGCAGATCGATCAGGTTCTCGGCCAGCATGAAGCCCACCCCTTCGTGGTCGATCAGCAGCTTGCCGAACGCCTTGCGCGTGACAGCGTACGCGCGCGCGATCTCGTCGGCCCGAACCGCGGCGCCGAACCAACGCATGCAATGCGAGAGCCGCGCCGGTGACAAGCGGACCTGCGCATAGCGAAAGCCCTCGTTCGCTTCGCCCAGTACATGGGCCTGCGGCACGCGCAGGTCGTCGATCACAACCAGCGCGTGACCGCCCGGCATGGAACTGTCGATGGTATCGATCAGGCGCTCGATGCGGATCGCCGGATGCGGCAGATCGACCAGAAACATCGTGGCCTGGACATGGTCGGCATCCCCGGTGCGCGCCATGATGATGCCCACGCTTGCACCTTCGGCGCCGGTAATGAACTTCTTGCGCCCGCGTATCACCCAGTCGTCGCCGTCCCTGACCGCCGTGGTCTGGAGCATCGACGGATCCGAACCCGCCCCGCCGTCCTCCGCAGGCTCCGTCATGAAGAACGCCGAACGGGCCTCGCCACTGACCAGCCGCGCCAGGAACCGATCCTTCTGCGCTTCCGTGGCCACCTCACCCAGCAGGAACATGTTGCCTTCGTCCGGCGCCATGGTATTCACGGCGACGGGGCCGAGTGGCGACAAGCCGGAGCGCTTGAGCACGGCCGCGGTCTCGCGCTGCGTCAGGTGCGAGCCATCGGCAAGGATATGGGGCGTCATCAGCCCCGCGGCACGCGCTTTGTCGCGCAGTTCGGCGACAAGATCATCCGATGGGCCATGATCGCCGCAGCGCGGATCGCGCTCATAGGGCATCACGACGTCGCGCACGAAGCGCTCGACGCGGTCGGCAATGAGTTGGCTTCTTTCCGTGGGGCATTCGGTGAACATGCTGGATGACCTCCTTGTAGTGTGTCGATTGAGTGACCGTCATCGATGCGATCATAATGCTTCTCGCCCCGGGCGGACTCGCGCAGCTACTCGCGGCGCAGTCCGGCCTGACGGACCACGGCGGGCCATTTCTTCTGCTCGGCCTGTATCAGATCGCCAAACGCCTGCGGCGTACCGCTGGCCGGCGCAAAGCCACGGCTTGCCAGGCGCTGACGGACGCCCGCGTTCCGCATGGCCTTGGTGATTTCATCGTTGAGCCGCGTCACGATGCCGCCGGGCGTACCCGCCGGCGCCACGACACCATACCATTCCATGGAATCGATGCCGGGCACGCCCGCTTCGTCCAGGGTCGGGACATCCGGCAGGGTAGGCAAGCGGTGCTTGCCCACCACGGCGAGCGCCTTGAGCTGGCCCGACTTCAGCAGCGGCTCCACCACCGGAAATCCGGGGAACATCATCGCGACGTGGCCGCCGACCATATCCGCCAGTGCCGGCGGCGCGCCTTTGTACGGGACATGGACGATGTCGACCCCCGTCTGCTTCTTGAACGCTTCGCCGATCAGATGGAGTTGCGTGCCCGGACCCGACGATGCATAAGTGATCTGGCCAGGCTGCGCCCGGGCCTTGCTCACCAGCTCCTGCAGCGAGCCGGCCACGGACGGATTCACAACCAGCACATAGTTCAGGGTCACGAGCAGGCTGACGGGGCTGAAGTCACGGGCCAGGTCGAACGGCAACCTGTCGTCGAGACTCCGGTTGATGATCATCGGCGTGGTGGCGATCAGCAAGGTGTATCCGTCCGGCGCGGCCCTTGCCGCCGCAAGGGCGCCGATATWCCCGGCGGCACCGGGCCTGTTCTCGACGATGACCGGCTGTCCCAGGCCGACGGAGACCTGCTCCGTCACGATGCGGGTGGCAATATCCACGCTGCCTCCCGCGGGCCAGGGCACGATCATGCGTATCGGACGGCTTGGGTACGCACCCGCCGCCAGCACGCTGGCCGCGCTGGCCGCCAGCGCCATCGCGCCGATGGCGCGACCAATGCGTTGCAGTATCATCGAATGCATCGTCTTACCCCAGCCGCTTTCCAAGCGTCTCCGGCACCATGCGCAGACCCAGCAACGACAACAGGCCGCAACCGATCAGGTAAAGCGCCGGAGCGTTCGGGCTGGAGGTCAGGTGGATCAGCAGCGTCGAGAAAAGCTGGGCAAAGCCGCCAAATACGGCGATCGCCAGGTAGTACGTGACCGACATGCCCGTGGCACGCAGGCGTTGCGGCAGCACCTCGCTCACCAGCACCAGCGTGGCGGGCGACGTCATGGCCATGGGGATCGCCAGCAGGCCGACCACCACCAGCAGGCATGGCAGCGACGGGTAGGCGTTGATGGTGACAAATGCCGGGTAGGCCATCACCAACAGGGCCAGGCGCGTCCACCACACCATCCTGCGCCGGCCGAGGCGGTCGGTCATCCATCCCGCGACCGGGCCGAACACCGCCATGACGGCGGCGGCGACGAAGCCTGCCCAGACGGCATCGCCGCGCGGGATGTTGAGCTGGATCGCCGCGTAGTTCGGCAGGTAGTAGGCGATCAGGTGGACGGCGGAGCCCAGGCCGATCATCAACAGGATGCTGGCGACGAGTTCGCGCCAGTGCTGGCGCATCAGTGCCCAGCCACCCACGGCGCGCCCCGCCTTGTTGCGCTCGGCCGGGGGCAGCGTCTCCTCCAGCCTGCGGCGGATGATCTGTCCGATCGGGATGACCAGGACGCCGATCAGGAACGCCACGCGCCAGCCCCACGACTCCAGCGACGCTGGCGACAGCGAATGGCTGAGCGCAAGCGCGACGAGCGCGGCGAAGACGGCGGCGACGCCTTGACTGGCGGTCTGCCAGCTCGTGTAGAAGCCGCGCGACCGTTCGTCCGCGTACTCCATCAGCATCGCCGTGGCGGACCCCATTTCCCCGCCGATCGCGAAGCCCTGCACCAGTCGCGCGATGATCATGAGCGTCGGGGCGATCACGCCGATCTGGGCATAGGGCGGGGTCACGACGAGAATCAGCGCGCTGAGCGCCATCAGCCACATCGACAGCAGCACGGCTGGCTTGCGTCCCCGGCGGTCGGCGTAGGCACCGATGACGAGGCCGCCCAGCGGCCGCATCAGGTAGCCGGCACCAAAGGTGCCGAACGACAGCAGCAGTTGCCCGAGCGGATTGTCGACCGGGAAGTACAGCGGAATGATCAACGTGGCGAAGAAGTTGTAGACCCCCGAGTCATACAGTTCGAGTGCGCCGCCAATCGTGATGGCCGAAATGGCCGAAACCTTCGACATCGGCCTGGATTTCGGCTCGGCGTGCGAACCTCCCGGGGCGGGGGTGTGTGCCGGATTCACCATGGCGGTGGGATCGAGTGGCATGCKTGTCTCCTGGCGCGGCGATATTTGTCGTGCCGTGCCGCTTGTCATGATCTGCTGAAATTGGCGGGACGTCTCGTTCGGCGTCCCCTTGATGCTTGCCGCGCTCGCTATTCAGGCCGGAAACCCGACTGCTTGACCGCCACCGCCCATTTCTTCTGCTCGGCGGCCATGAACGCGCCGAACTGCTCCGGATTGCTGTTCGTGGCCGGCTCGTATCCCTTGCCGCTCAACTGCTCGCGCACGCCTGGCGCGCCCAGTGCCTTGTCGATCGCATTGCCCAGCAGGACGACAATGTCCTTCGGCGTGCCGGCCGGCGCCACCAGGCCATACCATTCGCTGGCCTCGATGCCGGGATACCCCGCCTCCGCCATCGTCGGCACGTCGGGGAAGAGCGCCAGGCGCTGGCTCGTCGCCACGGCCACCCCCTTGAGCTGGCCCGACCTGACGAATGGCATCACGGCGGGCACCCCGTGGAACATCATCTGGATGTGCCCGCCCACCATGTCGGTCAGCGCTTGCGGGCCGCCCTTGTACGGCGCGTGGACGATGTCGATATGCGCCATGCCCTTGAAGACTTCCCCGACGATGTTCTGCTGGGTACCGGGGCCGGGCGAGGCGTAGCTGATCCTGCCGGGCTCGGCCCTGGCCCGCGCCACCAGATCCTTGACGGACTTTGCCGTCGAGGGATTCACCACCAGCATGTAGGGCGAGCTCGCCATCAGGCCAAGCGGCACGAAGTCCTTGCCGGTGTCGAACGGCAGGTTCCTGTACAGGCTCGCGTTGATCATCATCGGCGCGCTGGCGACGAGCAAGGTATAGCCATCCGGTGCCGCCTTCGCGCCCATCCCTGCCCCGATATTGCCGGTGGCGCCGGGCCGGTTGTCGACGATGACCTGCTGGCCCAGGCTTGCCGACATCTTCTCGGCGACGGTACGGGTGACCGTGTCGACCCCGCCGCCGGCCGGCCACGGCACGATGATGCGGATGGGCCGGTTCGGATACCCGGACTGCGCCCACGCGCCGGCGGCGCAGAGGGCGAGCGAAACGGCAGTGAGGGCGGTTGCGGCGTGACGCAGCACGAACTTCATGTCTGTCTCCTCGGTTCTCTTGTGATGGATGTGAGGTTGCTGCTTGTTTCCGGCCTAGGCGGCGACCGTCGACTGGCTCGGCGCGTCTGCACGCCGGCCGCCGCTGCGCCACTGCGCCATGAGCCGCGCCCACTTGCCGCGCGTGGCGGCGAGGTTGCGGCCCTTGACGTGGCCATAGCCGCGGATCTCCTGGGGCAGCCGCGCGATCTCCAGCGCGAGGTCCAGGTTCTGCTTGTTCAGCGAATCCAGGATCGTCTCGATGCACTCCCGGTATTCACCGATGAGGGCGCGCTCATCCCGGCGTTCGGCGGTGTAGCCAAAGGGGTCGAACGCGGTGCCGCGAAGACCCTTGAGTTTCGCCAGCACGTGGAATGCACTCCGCATCCAGGGACCATACGCAGTCTTGACCGGCTCGCCGTCGGCATTCTTCCTGGCGAACAGCGGCGGCGCGAGGTGGTGCACGATCCGCACCTTGCCTTCGAACATGCCTTCGATCTGCTGGCGGAACGATGCGTCCGTGTGCAGGCGCGCCACCTCGTATTCGTCCTTATAGGCCATCAGCTTGAACAGCGAGCGCGCCACGGCCTCCGCAAGGCGATTGCCGCCGGCATGCCCTTCCACCGCCTGGACGCTGGCGATGAAGGTCTCGTACTGCGCGGCGTAGGCGGCATTCTGGTAAGCCGTCAGGAACGCCGCGTGCTTGCGGATCAGTTCGGCCAGCGACGGCTTGCGGGTGAACTGGATCACCTGCGTGTCCGGCATGCGCAGCGGCACTTTGCTCATGTCATGCGCGCACTGGCGGCCCCACTCGAACGCAGCCTTGTTGCTCTGCACCTGCACGCCGTTCAGCTCGATGGCGCGCATCAGGGCCTCGTGCGACAGCGGCACCCTGCCCTTCTGCCATGCGTAGCCGAGCAGCAGCAGGTTGGCGTAGATCGACTGGCCAAGCAATTGCGTGGCGACCAGTTCGGCGTCGAGCGTGGCGAAGCTGTCCGCGCGCACCACTTGCGTGATTCGCGCGGCCGCCTCCTCGCCCGGCGGCGCCCAGTCCGGGTTCTGCACGAAGGCCGCCGTCGGCGTGACGTGGCTGTTCAGCACGACGAAGGTGCGCTCGGATGACATCGTCGCCAGCGTTGCCTTGCTCGTGCCGACCACCGCGTCGCAGGCGATCACGAGATCGGCCATGGCCACGTCGACCCGGCTGGCGTGCAGCGCGTCGGGCGACGCGGCGATCTGGATATGGCTCCACGTGGCRCCGCCCATCTGTGCCATGCCGGTGGCGTCCTGCGTGATCACGCCCTTGCCCTCCAGGTGCGCGGCCATGCCGAGCACGCCGCCGATGGTGACGATGCCCGTGCCGCCGATACCGGCGACCAGGATGCGTCGCGGGCGGCTGACGTCCGGCAGCGCCGGATACGGCAGCGCGCCGCCCTGCGCGGGCTGGGCCTTGCCAGCGGCGGCGGGCTTGCGCAGCTTGCCGCCCTCCACTGTGACKAAACTGGGGCAGAAGCCCTTCACGCAGGAGAAGTCCTTGTTGCAGGTGTCCTGGTTGACCTTGCGCTTGCGGCCGAACTCCGTCTCCACCGGCTGCACCGCCAGGCAGTTGCTCTGCACCGAGCAGTCGCCGCAACCCTCGCACACCAGTTCGTTGATCACCACGCGCTTGTCGGGGTCGGGCATGGTGCCGCGCTTGCGCTCGCGGCGCTTCTTCGTGGCGCAAGCCTGGTCGTAGATGATCACGGTGACGCCGGCCATCTCGCGCAACTCGCGCTGCACGGTGTCGAGTTCGTCGCGGTGGCGGATGGTCACGCCGGGGGCCAGGTTGGCGACTCCCGCATACTTGCCGGGCTCGTCGGTCACCACGACGATCTGGCGGGCGCCCTCCGACGCGAGTTCGCGCGTCATGGCCGGCACGTCGAGCTGGCCGCCGTCCACGGGCTGGCCACCGGTCATGGCAACGGCGCTGTTGAAGAGGATCTTGTAGGTCAGGTTGACGCCGGCATTGATCGACTGGCRCACCGCGAGCAGGCCCGAGTGGTTGTACGTGCCGTCGCCCAGGTTGGCGAACATATGCTTGCGCGTGGTGAAGGCCGACTGGCCCATCCAGGGCACGCCTTCCCCGCCCATCTGGGTCCACGAGGTGGTCGAGCGGTCCATCCACGTCACCATGCCGTGGCAGCCGATGCCGGCCATGGCGATGGAGCCTTCCGGCACCTTGGTGCTGGTGTTGTGCGGGCAGCCCGGGCAGAACCACGGCAGGCGGTCGCTGGGACGGCTGTCGCCCTGTGCGGTGGCGCGCTCCCTGGCCTCGATCTCCCGCAGGCGCAGGTCCATGCGGGCCTGCACGTCGGCCGGCACCCCGAGATGGGCGAGCCGCTGGGCGATGGCCTTCGCCACCAGCGCCGGCGACAGGTCGGCCTTGGCGCGCAGCAGCCAGTCGTCGCCCGGCTTGCGGTGGCTCCACTCGCCGCCCGCTCCTTCGCTGTGGCCGTATTTGCCAAAGACGGCGGGGCGGCGGTCCGGGCTCTGGTGATACAGCTCGTCCTTGAGTTGCTGCTCGATGATCGGGCGCTTCTCCTCGACCACGAGGATCTCGCGCAGGCCGTGCGCGAAGTCGCGCACGCTGCCCGGCTCCAGCGGCCACACCACGCTGACCTTGTGCACGCGAATGCCCAGCTCGCGGCAGGTGCCGTCATCCAGGCCAAGGTCCAGCAGTGCCTGCCGGGTATCGCTGTAGGCCTTGCCGCTGGCGATGATGCCCAGGCGCCCATGCGGCCCCTCGATGACGTTGCGGTTCAGACGGTTGGCGCGGATGTAGGCGAGCGCGGCCGGCCACTTGTACTCCATCATGCGGGCTTCGGCGCCGAGCGGATCGTCGGGCCAGCGGATGTGCAGCCCGCCCTGCGGCGCGATGAAGTCCTCGGGCAGCACGATGCTCACGCGGTCCGTGTCGGTCACTACCGAGGCGCCCGACTCCACCACCTCCTGCACCGTCTTCATGCCGGCCCACAGGCCGCTGAAACGGCTCATGGCGAAGGCGTGCACGCCGAGGTCGAGGATGTCCTGCACATTGGACGGGAAGAACACCGGCAGGCCGCACGCCATGAAGGTGTGGTCGCTCTGGTGCGCCAGCGTGCTGCTCTTGGAAACGTGGTCGTCGCCGGCCAGCGCGATCACGCCGCCCAGCGGCGCCGTGCCGGCGAGGTTGGCGTGCTTGAGCGCGTCGCCGCTGCGGTCCACCCCGGGGCCCTTGCCGTACCAGATGCCGAAGACGCCGTCGTACTTCTTGCTGGCCGCGTCGAACTCCAGCTGCTGCGAGCCCCATACCGCCGTCACGCCGAGCTCCTCGTTGACGCCCGGCTTGAAGACGACGTGGTTCTCGGCGAGGTGCTTCTTCGCCTGCCACAGCGCCTGGTCGTAGCTGCCGAGGGGCGAGCCGCGATAGCCGGAGATGAAGGCGGCGGTGTTGTGGCCCGCCATGGCGTCGCGCCGGCGCTGGAGCAGCGGCAGGCGCACCAGCGCCTGCACGCCGGTCATGAAGGCGCGACCCGACGCCAGGGCGTACTTGTCGTCGATGGTGACGGCTGCCATGGCCGTCCGTGCGGCTTCGGGGGGGATGGGGGCGTTCATAGTCGGATTCAGCCTGCTCAGGTTGGTCGGGTTCGTGTATGGGCGGCCGGCGTCCTCCGGCTGCTCCGGGTATCGACTGTCAAGGATGTCGGGAAGTGTGTCCGGGAGGTCAGTCCGGGAACGGGATGCCCACCTGCCGGCCCAGTGCGCTGAGGTCCTGCGCGATCGCTGCCGGCAGTGCGATGCCGCCTTCCCGGGCTTCATGCTCCAGCGCATCACCGCGCGCGCCAGGCAGGCGTGCTTCGGCGCCACCGGCGGCAAGATAGGTACCGGTCCATTGCGCCATGTAGTCGGCGAACAGGTCCTTGCCGGCGAATGCATCGGGCTTGACCAGCCAGACGAACCCGCCCTGCCGGCCCACGGCGCCGCCGCTCTTCAGGTCGTTGCGCGCAGGGTCAAGCGATTGCGCGGTGGCCGCCAGCGCGCCGGCCAGGCACTCCACCATCATGGCGATGCCGATGCCCTTGTGCCCGCCCATCGGCAGCAGGGCGCCGTCCAGCGCGCGCTCGGCGTCGGAGGTCGGTACGCCGTTGGCGTCCACGGCCCAGCCCTCGGGGATCGGGCGGCCTTCGCGGGCGGCCAGCAGGATATGGCCGCGTGCCGCCACGCTGCATGCCACGTCGAAAACTATTGGCGCGCCGCCGGGCACGGGGCAGCCGAAGGCAATCGGGTTGTGGCCGATCCCTGCCTTGCTGAAGCCCTCCAGTGCGAGCAGGGGCGGCGTGCGCTGTCCGACCATGCAGAAGGCGCCCGCCTCGGCGGCCAGCAACGCGTGGATGCCCAGTGCACCCAGGTGGCCGCAGGACTGCACCGCGACCAGCACCGATGCACTCGTCTCCAGCGCTTCCAGGCCGAGCCGCACCGCGAGCGGGCCGGCGACCTGCCCCATCGCACCGTCGGCGTCCAGCACGATGCCGCCCGGGAAGCTGCGATGCGTCATGGCCGCGCGCGGGTTGAAGTCGCCTGCGCGCAGACGGTCGACGTAGGATGGGATGCGCGTCATCCCGTGCGTCTTGTAGCCGCGCAGCTCGGTGCGCACCAGCATGGTGGCGGCCTCGACCGCATGGTCGGGCGGCATGCCGCAGCTTTCGAATACGCCCGCCGTCCAGCGCTCCAGCGCGGCAGGGCTCCATCGGGTGTTCATGACGATTTCTCCCGCACGATCATCAGACGCTCGGCGAACGGGCCGGCATAGACCGTCTGGTAATACAGTGGCTGGTCGCGCAGCGTGTAGCCGCGCAGTTCCATGATGAAGACAGGCGCCTCGGGCTCTAGTCCGAGTTCACTCGCCACCGTCGCGGGCGGCGCGCCAAAGCGGATCCACTGATCCACGCGCAACGTCGGCAGGGACAGCCGCTGGCCAATCAGCTCGCGCAGGTTCTTTTCCAGCGCCTCCCGGTCCAGCCCTCCCAGTTGCGCGAAATCCTCCTCTCGCAGCCAGAACTCGCTGTACAGATCGAAGCGCCCGCCCACGTTGATGACGCGCTCGATCCGCACATAGCCGTCCCCTTCCAGGAAATCGGCCCACGGCCCCTTGCGCTTGATCCGCTTGACCGAGCGCGCGTGGACGTAGGAGGCCAGCTCGTTGCCCGCCTCGTCGCGAAAGCGCAGGTAGCGCACGTCCGCCGGCGCGACGCGTGCTCCCGAGACGAAGGTGCCCCGTCCCTGTTCACGCGTGATCAGTCCCGAATGCGTCAGCCGGATGAGCGCCTTCTGGATGGTGCCCACGCTCACGCCGTGCAGCGCCGCCAGCTCGCCCTCGGACGGCAGGCGGTCGCCCTCGCGCAGGGCGCCGGTTTCAATGGAACGGATGATCGCGTCGGAGACGGTATTCAGTTTTGTCATGGTCGCTCAGAGACTCAGTGCAAACCGACTGATYGCGGTCTCCCGGATGTCGAGCACCTCGCTGCTCAGCCGCGTGCCGGATGCGACGTCCATCGCATAGGCAAACAGCTGGTCGCCGAGGTCGGGGATCTTCTCCCCGCGCTCCAGGACCGCGCTCACGTCGAAATCGATATTGTCGGCCATGGTGTCGACCGTATTCACGTTGCCGCACACCTTGACCGTCGGGGCTACCATGCTGCCGATCGGATTGCCCACTCCGGTACCGAAGAAGGTGAGCTGGCAGCCGCCGGCGGCAAGTGCAGTCAGATTTTCCACTGCCGCGGCCGGCGCGTCCATGAAATGCAGGCCTTTCTTCTTCGGCGCCTCGCCGTAGCCCAGCACCCCGACGAGCTGGCCCTTGCCGGCCTTGGCCATTGCGCCCAGGGCCTTTTCCTCGACCGTGGTCAGGCCGCCGCGCTTGTTGTCGGGCGACGGCTGGTCCTCGCGCATGTCCACGCCGCGCGAGATGGCCAGGTTTTCCATGTTGCGCACGGCGGTGACGAAGGCCTCGCGCACCCGGCTGTCGGCCGCGCGCTCGGCGAACAGGTGGTCGGCGCCGATGAATTCCGAGGTCTCGGAAATGATGACCGTGCCGCCCTCGGCGATCACCATGTCGGCCAGATGGCCGATCACGGGGTTGCAGCTCAGCCCCGACGTCGTATCCGAGCCGCCGCACTCCACGCCGATCACCAGCGACGACACCGGGCACGGCACGCGGCGGGCGCGCGATGCGGCGAGCGACAGCTTCGCCGCCTTGCGCGTACCGTCGGCAATGCACTGCACCGTGCCGAGCGGCTGCAGGTGGACGGTTTCCACCGGCTTGCCCGCGGCGCGGATACGGCGCGCCACTTGCTCCGTCGACGACTCCTCGAGCCCCACCAGCAGTACCGCCGCGATATTGGGATTGCGACCGAGGCCGGCGAGCGACTCGAAGGCGAAATCAAGGTCGGCACCGAACTGGCCGCGCACGAACAGCGTGGTGACGGGGATGCAACCGCCCACGGCATGCGCAATGGTCCGCGTGACCGGATTGCAGTTGTCCATCACGGAAATCACCGCCACCCAGTTGCGCACGCCAACCGCGCCGTTCTCGCGCGGGTATCCAAGAAAGGTCGTTGCCATCGGATTACCTCCTCTCCAGGTCGCCGCGAGCGCGCGCCGACTCGATGTTGTGAACATGCATGTGTTCGCCGGCCCGTACCGCGCGGCTCGCCCGGCCGATGAGCTGGCCGTACTTCAGGATGCCGACCCCTTCGTCGGTATCGGCAACACAGACCTTGTGCCCGAACGGCACGTCCTGCAGCAGGACCAGTTCTCCCGCTATCTCTCCCTCCAGCCGGCAGGTATCTCCGGCGCGTCCTGCGTCCAGCAGGGTGGCCACATTGTCGGCCCGGTTCAGCACGATTGCTCGCGGCATCTTTCTTAACTCCTGTATAGGTGTTTGATGCAATGTAGAGAACGGACCCGGGTAGTGTCAAGTAATTACGTGGCAACCCCCGAGAAAACCACTACTCAATCCATGCAAGTCCTATATAGAAGTTATTGACACAAGCCTCGGCTATGTCTATTGTCATCACAACGGCGGGCGACTCGCGCCGACCGGAAGAGGAGACAGAGATGAGAGTGGCGTCCCATATGGAGAAGATCGGCAAGCTGATGGCCCTGCGCCAGCGGCTCGATCCGCTCGAGGACTTCGAATTGTGGTTCTGGGCTGGCATGACGGCTGGCACGCACGCGGTCAACGCCGCCCTGCACCAGGCCGGCGTGACCCGGGACGACGACATGTTCCCCACGCAGCCTGGCGTCTATCAGGCGTGCCAGCCGGACGGCAGCATGCGCAACGCCTTTGGCCCGCTGGGCGACGTCTTGCATGTGGGACGGCCAAAAGTGGAGGCCCCGGTACCTGACGACGTGGCGCGGATGATGGCCCAGATGGAAATCATCGAGCACTACCGCGACCCCTGCCTGCGCGAAGGCATGTCGCCCACGGCGGCGATCGCACGGGAATGCGACACGGCGCTTCGCTGCTGCATCGACCTGCTGGCGAAGCGCGTTCCGGGAGCCGGCCATGCAAACTGACGCGCACATCGCGCTGGCTCGGCGCGTCGAGGCATCCCTCGGCAAATGCAAGGAGGCCGACTACGAAATGAAGATCGAGGCGGCGATGCTGGCCGGCACCCACTGGCTGAACGTATTGCTGCATCGCCTTGGCACCAGTCGACCCGAGCAGGATGTCTTCCACACCTATCTGCTCACCATCAACGAGTTCCGGCGGCTGGCCGTCGCTGCCGAACTGCCGCTGCACGCGCTCGCCGAGATCGAGGACATCCGTCCGCCTTACGTGCGCGGCAACGTGGGTGGCGGCGAACACGCCGCCAGACGCGCGCTCGACCTGCTGGCACGGCTGCGCACTGCGGCACTCGACGCGGCATGAACGTTCAACACAAAGGGAGTCAGTCTTGAAAGCAATTCGCGTGATACCCGGCGCCGAGGGCGGCCGGGTCGAAGTGCAGGACATTCCGGCGCCGGATGCCGGCCCGGGACAGATCGTGGTGCGGGTCCATGCCGCGGGCCTGAACCGCGGCGAGATCAATCAGGCGCGCGAACTGCGCACCGGCAACACCATCACCGCGGGCGTCGAATTCGCGGGCGAAGTGGCGGTGGTGGGCGAAGGCGTGACCGGCTGGCGCCGCGGGGATCGCGTGATGGGCCATGGCCGCGCCTGCCAGGCGGAGTACGTGGTGGCCAACCCGATGGCGCTGATGCCCGTGCCGGATGGCATGTCATGGGTCGACGCGGCCGCGTTCCCGAACGTCTTCATCACCGCCCACGACGCCCTGGTGGTCAACGGCGGGCTCAAGGCCGGCGAGTCGGTGCTGGTAAACGGCGCCTCGGGCGGCGTGGCGATGGCCGCCATCCAGATCGCTTCCCTGATGGGAGCGCGGCCGGTGATCGCGCAATCCCGCTCGGCCGCCAAGCTCGACAAGATCATGCAGTACGGCGTGGATGTCGGCATCGACTCGTCGCGCGACGACCAGGTCGAGGCCGTGATGCGCGCCACCGACAACCGCGGCGTGGACATCATCATCGATACGGTCGGCGGCCCGGTGTTCGAGGACAACATCAAGTGCCTGGCGATCAAGGGCCGGCTGGTCAATATCGCCCGCCTCGGCTCGGCCACGGCGCAGATCGACCTGGCCCAGCTATGGCTCAAGCGCCTGCACCTGATCGGTGTGACGTTCCGCACGCGCTCGGAGCAGGAACGGCTCGAGTGCATCCAGGCCTGCGCACGCGACATGCTGCCCCTGCTGCGCGCCGGCCGGGTGCGACTGCCGATCGACCGCACGTTCGCCCTCACCGATATCCACGCTGCGCACGCCTACATGAAGCAGGACCAGCACGTCGGCAAGATCGTGCTGACCGTCGACTGACCGCGCACCAACGACAAATCACACGATTACAGGAGACCACGATGAGTATCGAAATCAGGCCGCTGACCGGCTCGGTCGGCGCCGCCGTCACGGGTGTGAATCTGAACGACCCGATCAACGATGCAGCCTTCCAGGTTCTGCACCAGGCCTTCCTCGAGCATGGCATGCTGGTGTTCCGTGGCCAGTTCCTGCAGCCGGCGGCACAAGTCGCCTTCGCCCGCCTGTGGGGTACGCCGGTGCAGGGCAACCCGCTGCTCAAGGGCCTCAACGAATTCCCGGAACTGGCCCAGGTCACGAAGATACCCAAGGAGACCGCCTCGACCGAGGCCTGGCACTCCGACTCGATCTACACGCCGGTGCCGCCCAAGATCTCCATCCTGTCGGGGATCGTGATCCCTGTCGGCGGCGACACGATGTGGTGCAACCAGTACCTGTCGTACGACCGCCTGTCGCCCACCATGCAGCGCCTGATCGAGGGCCTGCGCGCGACATTCAGCGGCGCCCGCCTGGCCAGGATGACCGGATCCGACAAGGTACCGACCGCCGTGCACCCGATCGTGCGCACCCATCCCGAGACCGGCCGCAAGGCACTGTACGTCGGCCACCCCGATACCGCCTTGCGCATCGAGGGCATGACCGAGGCCGAGAGCCGCCCGCTACTCGACTTCCTGTACGAGCATTCCACCACCCCGGACAACGTCTACCGCCATATGTGGCAGGAGGGCGACGTAGTGATGTGGGACAACCGCTGCACGATGCACTACGCCGTGCACGACTACGGCAACGCCGAGCGCGTGCTGAACCGCGTGACGCTGGAGGGGGAGGCCCCCCGCTGATCACCCGGGCATGACCGTGCCGGGCACGCCGCCCGGCACCCCCCGCCCCTGACCCACGGCGCGCCCAGATCGACGAGAGGCGCGCCCGGGACCACCGGAGACATCCAATGCAGATAGGGATCCCGACTGAGATCCGGCCGGGAGAGGCACGTGTTGCCGCGACACCGGAAACCGTCAAGAAATATGTCGCACAAGGCCATCAGGTCATCGTGCAAAGTGGTGCCGGCACGCGCGCGAGCCTGCCCGATGCCGCCTATGAGGCTGTCGGCGCCCGCATCGGCACCGCCGCCGAGGCGCTTGGCGCCGGACTCGTACTGAAGGTCTGCGCCCCCGGGCCGGCGGAACTGGGCGCGATCATGCCCGGCACCGTTGTCGTCGGCATGCTGAATCCCTTCGACGCGGAAAACAAGGCGCGCATGGCGGCTGCCGGCATCACCGCCTTCGCGCTGGAAGCCGCGCCGCGCACCACGCGGGCGCAGAGCATGGACGTGCTCTCCTCGCAGGCCAACATCGCCGGCTACAAGGCCGTGCTGGTGGCCGCGCACCACTACCAGCGCTTCATGCCGATGCTGATGACTGCCGCCGGCACTGTCAAGGCCGCACGCGTGCTGATCCTCGGCGCCGGCGTTGCGGGCCTGCAAGCCATCGCCACGGCCAAGCGCCTGGGCGCCGTGATCGAAGCCTCCGACGTGCGTCCCGCCGTGAAGGAACAGATCGAATCGCTCGGCGGCAAGTTCCTCGACGTGCCTTTCCTCACCGATGAAGAACGCGAGATCGCGCAGGGCGCGGGCGGCTATGCCCGTCCGATGCCGCCGGACTGGATGAAGCGGCAGGCCGAACTGGTCCACCAGCGCGCCATCCAGGCCGATATCGTCATCACGACGGCCCTGATCCCCGGGCGCAAGGCGCCGACGCTGCTGCATGAAGCCACCGTCCGGCAGATGAAGCCCGGCTCGGTGGTGGTCGACCTGGCCGCGGCGCAGGGCGGCAACTGCCCGCTGACCGTGGCGGACGAAGTGGTCGAGCGCCACGGCGTCATCCTTGTCGGGCATACCAACCTGGCCTCGATGGTCGCGGCCGACGCCTCGGCCCTGTACGCCCGCAACGTGCTCGACTTCCTCAAGCTGATTCTCGACAAGGAAGGCCGGGTGGCGATCGACAGACAGGACGACATCGTCGCCGCCTGCCTGATGACCGCGCAAGAGGAAACGGCGCTTGCCGGCTAAGGAGACCTCAATGGAAATGATTAACCACACCGTGATCAACCTGATCATCTTCGTGCTGGCGATCTACGTCGGCTACCACGTGGTCTGGACCGTGACGCCCGCCCTGCACACCCCGCTGATGGCCGTGACCAATGCCATCTCGGCCATCGTCATCGTCGGCGCCATGCTGGCGGCCGGGCTGACGGAAGATACGACCGGCCGCCTGATGGGCACGCTGGCGGTGGCGCTGGCCGCCGTCAACGTATTCGGCGGCTTTCTCGTCACGCAGCGCATGCTCGATATGTTCAAGAAGAAGGCGCCCAGGACCGAAGCAAAGCCGAAGGCCGCCGCGACGATCGGCGACAAGCTGGCGGAGGCCGCGTGATGAACGGACTCTCGATGAATTCGGTCACCCTGTTCTATCTGGGGGCCTCGGTCTGCTTCATCCAGGCACTGAAAGGACTGTCGCATCCGACCACGGCGCGCAGGGGCAACGCCTTCGGCATGATCGGCATGGCGAYTGCCGCGGTGACCACGCTGGCGCTGATCGTCAAGCTGAAGAACGAGTTCCTGGCCGCCGGCACGGCGCAGAGCTCCATCGGCACCAGCCTCGGCCTGATCTTCGGCGCGCTGGTGGTGGGCGGCGGCATCGGCGCCTACGTGGCGAAGAAAGTCGAGATGACCAAGATGCCCGAGCTGGTCGCGGCGATGCACTCGCTGATCGGCCTGGCGGCGGTGTTCATCGCGGTGGCCGCGGTGGCCGA
>NZ_JBFTND010000040.1:0-38369 GCF_056397305.1 Cupriavidus sp. 05N40 | reverse complement strand
CAGCGCGCCCCAGTGCGCGGCGGGCCCGGCGCTGTCGAGCCAGCGCAGGTAGACGCCGAGCGCCCTGGCCGCGCGCGCGACGTCGGGAAACACGGCCACGCCCGCCGCGGCAAGTTGCGCGCGGCTGCCCGGTTCGCCGGTGGTGGCGACCACGATCAGGCGCGACGTCTTGGCGGCGACTTCGATCAGCTCGCCGGCGACGCGGTCGAGCAGGTAGGCGGTCGCGTACACGAAGATCACGTCCGCGCTTGCGTCCGCGGCAAGCGTGTCGAGCACGGCGAACGCAAGGCGGTCGCGGTTGAACAATTGCCCGGTCATATCGACCGGATTGGCGGTGGAGCCGATCTCCGGCACGCTGTCGACCAGCCTGCGCTGCGTCGCCGCCGAAAGCGTCGGCAGTTCCAGTCCCTGCGCGCTGAGCAGATCCGCCGACAGCGCGCCCATGGCGCCGGAGACCGAGGCGATGACGACACGCCGGCCGGCATCGCGCTGGCGGAAGCCCGCCAGGTAGGCAAGATCGGTGAGGTGGGTGGGATCGCTCGCCTGCATCGCGCCGAGCTGCGCGAACGCGGCGCGGTAGATGGCCTGGTTGCCGGCCAGCACGGCCGTGTGCGACTGCGTGGCGGCCGAGCCCTGTTCGCTCTCGCCGGCCTTGAGCAGGACCAGCGGCTTGCCGAGCGCGCGCAGGCGGGCGGCGGCGTCGAGGAAGCGCGGGCCGTCGCGCAGGCCCTCCACGTAGCCGACCACGGCTTGCGTCTGCGGGTCATCGGCCAGGTACGCCAGGTAGTCGGCGTAGTCCAGGCAGGCCTCGTTGCCGGTATTGATGAACTGGTGGAAGCGCACGTCCATTTGCCAGCCGGTGGCATAGACGATGGCGCAGACGTTGCCGCTTTGCGTCAGCAGGCTGACGGAGCCCGGCCCGGGCGGCGGCGGGCAGGTCCTGAAGGTGGTGGCGAAGGCAGTGACGGCGCGCGTGGTCAGATTGGCCAGGCCCATGCAGTTGGGGCCCGCTATCGCCATGCCGGTGGACCGGGCGAAGGCAGTCAGCGCCGCCTGGCGCTGCACGCCGGCCGCGCCGGCCTCGGCGAAGCCCGAGGCATAGAGGATGGCGGCGCGCACGCCGATGGCGTGGCAGCGCTCCAGGTTCGGCAGCACGTCGTCGGCGCCCAGTGCGAGTACCACGACGTCCGGCACGCGCGGCAGCGATTCGATATCCGGATAGCAGCGCAGGCCCGCGATCTCCTCATAGCGCGGGTTGACCGGAAAGACCTCGCCACCGTAGCCGAGCCGCAGCAGGTGATCGAGCGCCACGCCGCCGATGCGGCTTGCGTCGCGCGAGGCGCCCACGATGGCGATCGAGGACGGGGCGAGCAGTTTCGACAGATGCTCGCGGGATGGCGCGCGCGCCAGGGATGGGCCTTGCATGATTGTCTCCCCCTTTCTGTTGGCGAAAGGTGGGACGATTGCAACCCATCCATCCGGGGGGCGCAACTGCGATCGTGCAATGTGCGCACAATGTGCACAAGTCCGTGGCCATGCCGATGTCGGCCAGACAGGCCAGACAGGCCAGACAGGCCAGACAGGCCGGGCAGGCCGGGCAGGCCGCCGCGCCTTATGGCTTCATCGTCAGTGTCAGCGTCTGTACGAACTCCTGTGCCAGGCGCGACAGCGGTTCTGTCTGCACATGGAAGATCTGCACCGAGGCATTGACCTTGGTCTTGACCGGCACCGCCACGATATGCGACCAGGCCTGGCCGAACACGGTCATCGCATCCACCAGCGCAATGCCGGCGCCGGCCTGCGCCAGCGCGCGCGCGACATGCGCCTGCTCCACCTGCACGCGCATGTCGGGCTGCGCTTCCTCGCCGCCGAACATCTCCCGCACCAGCAGCCCGAACGGCACGTCGGCGCCATAGCCGATCAATGCTTCCCCGGCCAGTTCGGCGGGCCGTACCGACGCGCGCGTGCTGAGCCGGTGGCCGACCGGAATCAGCGCGACGATGGGGTTGCGCACCAGCAGCCGTGCTTCCAGGTTGGGGTGCACCAGCGGCATGTTGGACACCGCCAGCTCGGCCTGGCCGGAGAGCAGGGCGCGCAGCATGTTGCCGGGGATCTGGGTGCGCACCACGATGCGGATGTCGGGATACGCCTCGCGGAACGCCGCGATGGCGCGCGGCAGCACGGTCTGGCCCAGGTTGGGGCTGCACGAGATGCGCAGGCTGCCGGTGCGCTTGGCGGCGAGGTCCTCGGCGATCTCGTTGACGCGCTCGATGCCTTCGTAGACGGCGTTGACCTCGCCCAGCAGGCGCCGCGCCTCGGGCGTGGGATAGAGGCGGCCCTTGATGCGCTGGAACAGCGCCAGCCCGAGGCGCTGCTCGGTGTGCGACATGAGGCGGCTGATGGCCGGCTGCGACACGTAGAGCAGCCTGGAGGCGGCGCTGATCGAGCCCGTGAGCATGACGGCGCGGAAGACTTCGATCTGCCTGAGGTTGAGTTTCATCGCGGGGCGGTCCGTGGTCCGAATACCTATGACAATCTATGACAACTACCTATAACACCATGTTAAGCCTCGTGGACATATAAGCATACGACAGTCATGGCCGCGAAACCTACACTTGATCTCGAAGGCGCCCCGTGCAAGGCAATTGCCGGCCGCCGGATGCCGCGCACCACGTTGGTTCGGCCGCGATATGGCGGCGCACACGAATGGGGCTGCGCCGCACCGCGGGCCAGCGCAATCCGCCAGTACGCACCCGGCGCGTGCATTTTCCCTCAAGCCAGGACCAGGAGACAGGAGACGATATGAGCGACATTCATCTGACTTACATCAACGGCAAGGACATCGCCAGGCTGGCCATGACCGATGCGGAGATCCTTGATGCGGTCGAGCAGGGCCTGCTGGCGCAGGGCAACGGGCAGACGGTGATCGAGCCGCGCGTGCACCTGATCCCGGACCCGGCGTTCAACGGGCACTTCAACGTGCTGCGCGGCTATGTGGCGCCGCTGGGGCTGGCCGGCGTCAAGATCGTCGGCGACTACGTCGACAACTACAAGCTGGGCCTGCCGTCCGAGATGGCCATGCTCAACCTGTTCGACCCGAAAACGGGCATGCCGGTGGCCATGATCGACGCCACGTTCATCACCGACGCCCGTACCGGCGCGATCACCGCGCTGGGCGCGCGCCACCTGGCCCGCCGCGACAGCAAGGTGCTGGGCCATATCGGCGCGCGCGGCACCTCCTACTGGAACGTGCGCCYGCTCGACAGCATCTTCGACTTCGACGAGATCCGCGTGCATTCGCGTCGCCCCGAGAGCCGCAATGCATTCGCCGAGCGCCTGGCGCGCGACCTCGGCAAGAAGATCGTGGTCACCGAAGACTGGGAATCGTGCGTGCGCGGCGCCGACATCGTGGTGGAAGCCTCGCGCCTGGAGCGCCCCACGCCGATGCTCAAGACCGAATGGATCAAGCCCGGCGCGTTCGTGGTGCCCTACGGCACCATGAGCGCGGTCGAGCTGTCGCTGACGGACATCATGGACAAGCTGGTGGTGGACGACTGGAGCCAGTGCAAGGGCGGCATCCTCGGCTCGCTGCGCGCGCATGTGGAGGCGGGCAAGCTGTCGGAGGAAACCCTGCACGGCGAACTCGGCGAGATCGTGGCGGGCCGCAAGCCGGGCCGGCAGAGCGACGACGAGACCAATTTGTTCTGGCACCGCGGCCTGTCGCTCAGCGATATCGCGCTGGGCCATGCCATCATGAAGAAGGCCGAGCGCATGGGGCTTGGCCAAAGGCTGGTCTACGCATGATCGCCAACGCACGCATGTACTCGGTGGCCGCGCCGGTGGCGCAGGCATGGAGGACACTGTTCGCCCGCGTGGCGGAGCGTGCCGGGGTGGCGCTGCCCTACGTGGAGCATGCCGCGCCGGCACCGGTCAGCGCGTTGTGGGCGCGGCCCGATTGCGGCTGCGTGTTCATGTGCGGCTTCCCGTACGTGAGCGCCGCCGTGCGGCCGCGCCTGCTGGCCGCGCCGGTGCCGTCGCCGGCGCGCTACGGACAGCGCCCGGTCTACTTCACCGAGTTCATCGTGCGTGCCGATGCACCCGCAACCGTGCTGGCCGAGACCTTCGGCGGGCGGCTGGCGTGCATGCTGGCGGAGTCCAACTCCGGCTACAACGCGCCGCGCCACTTCCTGCTGCGGCAGGCCGCGCCCGGCACCGGCACGCTGTACCGTCCCGCCGGCACGCCCACGCCGACGCCCGGCGAGGTGATCGACGCCGTGATCGCCGGCCGCGCGGACGCCGGCGTGGTGGACAGCTATGTGCTGGACCTGCTGCGCCTGCATGCGCCCGAGCGCATGGCCTGCCTGAAGACGCTGGCGGTGACGCCGGCCTCGCCCATCCCGCCGCTGGTGGCGGCGGCCGGCACGGACGATGCCAGCGCCGCGCGCATCCGCATGGCGCTGCTCGACCTGCACCGCGACCACCGCAATGCGGCGCTGCTGGCATCCTTGTGCCTGGCGCGCTTCGCGCTCGTGGAGGAGGCGGACTACGCCGTGCTCGCCGGCTTCGCGCGCGAGGCGGACAACGCCGGCTTCGCGCTGGCCGGGGACGTCCGGTGACCGGCTCGCCCGAATCCCGCGGCGCGGATGCCGACATGTCCGCGTTGCCGCTGCATGGCCTCAAGGTGCTGGACTTCTCGCGCGTGCTGGCCGGCCCGCGGCGAGCGCAGCATCCGCGTGGCCTGATGCGTCTGCTCCGCACCGGCCGCGCGCAACCCGTTTCCAGACCAAGGGAGAATTTCCGATGAAGCGTTTCCTGATCACCCTGATGGCGGCCTGCCTGCCGCTGCTGGCCGGCGCGCAAGGCTATCCCGCCAAGCCCGTGCGCCTGGTCGTGCCGTTCCCCGCGGGCGGCCCCGCCGATGTGCTCGGCCGCGTCGTCGGCGAAGGGCTGTCGAAGGCCTGGGGCCAGAACGTGCTGGTCGACAACCGCGCCGGCGCGGCCGGCACGATCGGCGTCGACCAGGTCGCCAAGGCCCCGCCGGACGGCTATACGCTGGCGGTGGTGCCGGTGGGCAATATCGCGGTGAACCCGACGCTGATGCCGAACCTGCCCTACAAGCCCGCGGACCTGGTTCCAGTGACCATGCTCGCCACCGCCGAGAACGTCCTGGTGGTCGGCGCCAGCGTGCCGGCCAGGACCCTGCCGGAGCTGCTCAGGCTCGCCGTCCAGAAGCCCGGCGAGCTGACCTTCGCCTCGCCCGGGGCCGGCAGCCAGGCCCACCTCGCCGGCGAACTGCTGCAGCTCGACGCCAGCATCAAGCTGATCCATGTGCCCTACAAGGGCGTCAGCCCCGCCATCACCGATCTCGTCGGCGGCCAGGTCACCATGATGTTCGCCCAGTTGTCCTCCGCGCTGCCCTATATCAAGGCCGGCAAGCTGCGCGCGCTCGGCGTGGCCAGCGCGAAGCGCTCCGCCGTGCTGCCGGAGGTGCCCACCATCGCGGAACAGGGCTTCCCGAAGTTCGAGGCCGTCTCCTGGTATGCGCTGATGACGCCGGCCGGCACGCCCCGGGACGTGATCCAGCAGATCAGCCGCCAGGCCGACCTGGTGCTGGCCAATCCCGCGCTCAAGGAGAAGCTTGCCACCATCGGCATGGATGCCGCGGGCGGCACGCCGGTCGAGCTTGCCGCGACCATCCAGAAGGAGAGCGCGCGCTGGGCCGGGGTGATACACAAGCGGCAGATCACGATCGACTGAGTGGCGGCATGGCGGCAGCCGCGCGCGCGGGGCCGGCACGAGGCGCCTGCGCGGCACGCCCGGCTCGACGGCGCGGGGCGAGAGGCCGGCCAGGGCTTACAATGGCGTGGTCAGCGCCGCGCACCGCATGCGGCGCTCATCGATTCCCGCGCGATTCTCCTATGAACTCCGAGTCCAGCCATAGCGCTGCCGCTACACCTCCCGCGCCGGTCACGCGCTATGTCGACCTTGCGAATACCCTGGTCAAAGAGATCGTCGACGGGCGCTATGTCATCGGCAGCCTCCTGCCGACGGAGCACGAGCTTGCCGATCAGTATGGCGTCAGCAGGCACACGGTTCGCGCCTCGCTGCAACTGTTGCAGGATCGCGGCTACATCTCCCGCAAGAAGTCTGTCGGCACCAAGGTGGAGAGCGCCAACCCGACCGCGTCCTACACGCAGTCGTTCGACACCATCGAGGATCTGGTCCATGTCGCCGCGACCGAGGTCAGGTCGCTGCAGGCCATCAGGCCGGTCACGCTGGACCGCGCGGCGGCCAGGCGCCTGGCCGCGCCGATAGACAGCCACTGGATTTTGTTCGCGGGGACCCGGGTCGATGCCAGGAAGGGCAATACGCCGGTGTCCTGGGCGAATATCTATATCGACCAGGCTTTCGAGAAAATCACGAAGCTGGTCGAGGAAAACCCGCGCATCCTCATCAGTTCCCTTATCGAGCGGGAGTGCGGGCAGGCCATCAGCGAGATCCGCCAGATCGTCTCGGGCGTGCTGATCGACGCGCAACTGGCGAAGCAGCTGAATGCGGAGCCGGGTTCGGCGGGCCTGCGCATGATCCGGCACTACAAGGATGCCAAGGGCAAGATCCTCGAGATCACCGAGACCATCTATCCCGCCGACCGCGGCATCGTGTCGTTTCAGCTCAAGCGCGGCAAGGGCAGCGCCTAGGCGGCCCGCCGGGATGTGCGCAAGGCGGACTACCCGCCTCCCGCCTCCCGCCTCCCGCCTCCCGCCTCCCGCCTCCCGCCTCCCGCCTCCCGCTTCCCGCTTCCCGCTTCCCGCCTCCCGCCTCCCGCCTCCTGCTTTCCGCTGCCGGCGCGACCGGCCTTGCCTTTCGCGCTGGTCCGGTCCGGGCCGGCCACATGGCACCGACGCGCTGGCCGCGATCCGTGCACCACGCCTGTCCACGCATGCGGGACGGCCAGCCGCGCCACGACAGCCCGCCAGCCGGGCGCGCCTTTCCTCCCCCGCGTTGATCGACGGTAGCTGCGCCTGCCAGCCGCCGGCGACCGCGCTGCTGCGYGGCCCGGCTTCCTTCCCACAGTAGTTCTCGAAGTCACTCCCGCTTTTCTCCTTGCCCGCCGTGTTTCCTGGCGGTGGCGGCATGCGCGGCCATGCCAGGCGGGTTCTTTGGTTCGCCATCATCATAGGTACGTACATAATTTCGGCTTATCGCCTGCGTGGCAGCTGCCGGATTGGCGCGGGAATCCACGAAAAACCGCGATTTTTGGCCGGATCTTTCTCTATCGCAACCACCGAGGCGAATGAAAAAGGCAATGACGGTCGCAAAACTCGGTGCTACTATGTACGTACACAAGCGGGCGAAATGCCAGATCGGAACCGAAGAAAAGCCAGGACCAAGGAGAGCAGGGTGCAGAAGCTGACCGACGAGCGGCGCATGATCAAGGAGGCGGCGCAACAGTTCACGATGGAGCGCGTGCTGCCCATCGCAAACAAGCTGGATCCGGAGAAGGGTCAGATCCCCCGGCACCTGATCGAGGAGATGGCGGAGCTGGGATACTTCGGCATCCTGATTCCCGAGGAGTACGGCGGGCTAGGCCTGGGCGCCTACGAGTATTGCCTGGTCGCCGAGCAACTGTCGCGCGGCTGGATGAGCGTTGGCAGCCTGATCGCGCGCGGCAACGGCCTGATCGGCGCGCTCAAGGGCCTGGCACCCGAGAAGAAGGCCGAGTATCTCCCGCGCATGGCGCGCGGCGAATTCCTCGGTGCATTCTCCTTGTCCGAGCCCAATGCCGGGTCGGACGTGAGCAATATCAGCTGCCGCGCCGTGCGCGTGGGCGACGAGTGGGAAATCACCGGCAGCAAATACTGGTGCACGTTCGCCGACGAGGCCGATTTCATCCTCGTCATTGCACGCACCGATCCGCAGGTCGATCCGCACGCGCGTCATCGCGGCCTGTCGGCCTTCATGGTCGAGAAGCCGCGCGGCGCGCTGCCCGAGGGCGTGAAGGGGAGCGTGATCCCCAAGATCGGTTACCACGGGTGGACCACCTGGGAACTGGCATTCGACCAGTGCCGCGTGCCGGCTTCGCAGATGGTCGGCGAAGAGGGGCGCGCCTTCTACCTTGCCACCGCCGGCCTGGAGACGGCCCGCGCCCACACCGCGGCGCGTTCGATCGGGCTGGCGCAGGGCAGCCTCGAGGACGCGCTGCGCTACGCGCAGGAGCGCGTGCAGTTCAACGAGCCGATCGGCAACTTCCAGGCAATCCGCTTCAAGCTGGCCGACATGGCGACGCAGATCGAGGCGTCGCGCAGCCTGCTGTACTCGGTCTGCGAAAAGATCGACGAGGGCGTGCGCTGCGATACCGAGGCGGCGATGGTCAAGCTGTTCGCCAGCGAGATGTCGGAGCAGGTGACCAGCGAAGGCTTGCAGATCCATGGTGGCGCCGGCTACACCACGCATTTCGCGGCCGAACGCTACTGGCGCGACGCCAGGCTGACCAAGATCTTCGAGGGGACTTCGGAAATCCAGAAACGCATCATTTCCGACGCGCTGCTCGGGAAGATCGCCAGGCAATGAAGCGGAGCAAGCATGAGTCAACCTGACAAGCGGGCCCGCGAGGGCAACGGGCCCGATGCCGCGGCGGGCATCACCGCGCTGGCAGCGCGCTTCGCCGTCGACGCTTCGCTCGCGTTCCCGGCCGAGGCGCTGAGCATCGCCAAGCTGTCGATCTTCGATTGGTTTGCGGTCGGGCTTGCCGGCGCGAACGAGCCGGTGAGCAAGGTCGTCCGCGCCATGGTGGCCAGCGACGGCGGCACGCCGGGCGCCAGCGTCATCGGCCTGAACCAGCGGGTGCCGGCGCGCGCGGCGGCGCTGGCCAATGGCGCGGCATCGCACGCGCTGGATTACGACGACACTCACTTCGCCTTCGTCGGGCATCCCACGGTAGCTGTGTTCCCGGCGGCCCTGGCTGTCGCGCAGCAGCAGCAGGCAAGCGGCAAGGCGCTGCTCGAGGCATTCCTGGCAGGCGTGGAGACGGTCTGCGGCGTTGGCGCCTATCTGGGCAGGAAGCACTACAACGCGGGCTTCCACCAGACGGCGACCTCGGGCACCTTTGGCGCGACGGCGGCGTGCGCCAGGCTGCTGGGGCTCGATGCGGGCCAGGCACGCCATGCGCTGGGCATCGCGTCGACGCGCGCGTCCGGCCTGAAATCGCAGTTCGGCTCGATGGGCAAGCCGTTCCACGCCGGCATGGCGGCATCCAACGGCATCGAAGCGGCGACGCTCGCGGCGCTGGGCTTCGTGTCCCGGCCCGACGGCATCGAGTGCGCCGGCGGATTTGCCGCGACGCACGCTGGCGAGGCGGACGAGCCGCACGCGGCGTTCGGCTGCCGGCCGCATGACTTCCGCTTTGCCGATGTCCAGTACAAGTACCACGCCTGCTGCCACGGCACCCATCCGGCAGTGGAAGCGCTGCTTGCGCTCAGGTCCCGGCACCGCCTGGTGCCGGAGGATCTCGCGCGCGTCACGCTCTTCATCCATCCGCAGTGGCTGCCGGTGTGCTGCATCGAGCGGCCGCGCACCGGTCTCGAAGTGAAATTCAGCCTGCCGCTGATCGCGGCGATGGTCCTTTCCGGCATCGACACGGCGGCACTGGAATCCTTCAGCGATGCCGCGTGCGAGGCGCCCGGCCTGGCCGAGGTCGCCGGGCGCGTGGTCCTGGAAGGCGATGCCAGGCTCGCCGACACATCGGCGCGCGTGGTCATCGAGACGCGCTCGGGCGCCACGTACGGCGAGGAGGTCGACCTGGCGAAACCGGTCGCGCTCAGCGTCAAGTCGGCCAAGCTGCGCGCGAAGGCGTCCGCGCTCCTCGGCAGCGAACGCGCCCAGCGGCTGTATGCGTTCGTCGACGGCCTCGAGTCCGTACCCGCGCACAGCCTGTCCTCGCTCGTGCATTCGCATATCGCGGCAACACCGTCGTAGCCGGCGGCGCCGGCTCTGCGTACCGTTCGCACCGTTCGCGCCAGGGGGCGGACCCGGGCTTGCGGCCCGGCAGTCCGGGGGCGCGTTCGCGTCGGTCCCGTCTACACGGCGCAGGACATCTTCAACGATCCGCACTACCGCGTGCGCGACATGCTGGTCGAGGTCGAGCAGCCCGGCTCCGGCAGGCCCGTGCGGATCGCGGGCGTGCCGGTCAAGCTCAGCGAGACACCGGGCGGCGTCAGGCGCAGGGCCCCGCTGCTCGGCGAGCAGACGGATGAGATCCTGCTCGGCGCCGGCTATACCGCCGAGCGGATAGCGGGCCTGAGGATGGAGGGCGTGGTCCGCTAGCGGCCCGTTTCGCCGGGCCGCGGCCGGCATTGGTATCCGCGCTGGAATTCACGCGAAGAATCTACAAAGAGGAGACAACCATGAAGATGCTCAAAGCCACGCTAGGGCTGCTGCTGTCGTGCGCGGCCGCGTTTGCGGCTCACGCAGCCGACTATCCGGCCAAGCCGGTTCGTGTCCTGGTGGGATTTCCCCCGGGCCAGACTACCGATGTCATCGCCCGCAAGCTGGCGCAGCGCCTGAGCACCGCGCTCGGCCAGTCGTTCTATGTCGAGAACAAGCCTGGTGCCGGCGCCGGGCTCGCGGCCGAGGCCGTGGCCCGCGCCGACCCGGACGGCTATACCATCCTTGCCACTTCCAGCGGCCCGCTGGCGGTGAATGGCTGGATCTACAAGAACCTGAAATACGATGCCACGCGCGACTTCGAGCCGATCGCATCGATCGGGCTGTTTCCGCTGGTGCTGGTGGCCAATCCGAAATCGCGGTTCAGTTCGGTCCGGGACCTCGTGGCCTACGCCCGGCAGAATCCGGGCAAGGTGAACTACGCGTCCGGCGGCAATGGGGTGACCAACCACCTGGTGATGGAGATGTTCAAGGACCGCGCCGGCGTCAACCTGACGCACGTGCCCTACAAGGGTGGCGTGGCCGGGATGACCGACGTCATGGGCGGGCAGGTCGATGTCATGTTCGAGGTGGTGTCGATCGCCGAGCCCCTGATCCGGCAGGGCAAGCTCAAGGCCATCGCGGTGGCCAGYGAACAGCGCGTGTCGACGCTGCCGGGCGTGCCGACCATCGGGGAATCGGGCTACCCGGGCTTCCGCGGCGATCCATGGATCGGCGTGGTCGCGCCGCGCAACGTGCCCCAGCCTGTCCTTGCCAGGCTCTCTGCGGAGATCGGGAAGATCGTCAGGAGCGCGGACTGGCAGAAGGAAGTGGCCGGCCTCGGCGCGCAGACGGTGGTGATGGAACCCCGGGAGTTCGGTGTCTTCATCCAGTCCGAGATTGCCCGCTGGGGGGGTGCCGCAAAGCGGGCCAATGTGACGGTGGACTGAACGACGGCGGAACGGCGCGGCGCACGCCAGCCGCGCTTACCGCACGAACGTGCCCAGGCCTTCCTTGTCGTAGTACTCCAGCGTGACGCGGTCGCTGGAGAAGCTCGCCTTCGATATGGTTCCCGGCGTGGCGTTCTCGTTCCGCAGCGTGAACGTGAAGACGTCGCCGTCCCAGTGCGCCAGCGGCAGCACCATCGGCACCGGGCCGATGGCGAGCGACATCGCGCCTGCCTGCTCGCTGACCACCAGCGGGCCATAGTAGTCATTGCGGTAGGTGCCGGTGTAGACCGWAGGCGCGCGCGCCGGCAATGGCGCGGCCGGCGGCGCCACGCCCACCAGCGAGCCCTCCGGCGCGATGACGGGCGCCAGCCCCCGCGCGAATATCGTGAACCAGTCGAGCTGGATGGCGCCGGACTCCACCAGGTCCAGGAACTGGGCGTTCAATGCCTCGGGCAAGCCGATCGGATAGCCATTGGTGAGCGTGATGATCCCCAGGCCAAGCGAGGGCACCGCCGTGAAGCTGGTTGCCGCACCCAGCGCGAAGCCGCCGGAATGACTGAAGCTCGGTCGGCCCGCGAAGGTGGTCCCGGCATTGAAGCCGTAGCCGTAGAAGCTGGCCGGTCGTCCGTTGCCTGGCGGCATCGACTGTATCTGCGGCGAGATCGCGGCGACCAGCGGGGCCGCCGCCACGATACGGTTGCCGCCGTACAGGCCCTGGCCCAGCACCATGGCCAGCCATTTCGCCATGTCGTTGACCGACGAGCTGACGCCGCCGGCCGGCGACTGGGCATCGGGCTGTGAGCCTGTGCCCTGCACCCAGCTGCCGCCGACCTTGACATGGCCGAGCGCGCGGTTGGGGCGCGCGGCGAAGTCGGCATGGCGCGAACTGGTGCTGCTCATGCCCAGCGGCTGGTAGATCGCTTGCCCGGACAGCGTGGCCCAGTCCATGCCAGCGGCGGCCGCTACCGATTCCGCCGCGGCGGTCAGGCCAAAGTTCGTATATTCGTACGTCGCCCGGAAGCCCTGCAGCGGCAGGAAGCGCAGCCGCTGCAGCACCTGCCGCTGGTCATAGCCCATGTCTTCCAGACGGTCGCCGGCATGATCGGGCAGGCCGGAGCGGTGCGCATAGAGATCGGCGATGGTGAGCTGGGCGGTGACCGCCGCGTCGGACAGCGCGAACCACGGCAGGTGCGCCTGCACCAGCGTCTCCCACGCAATCCCGCCCAGGCCGACCTGTCGCGCCACCACCGTGGCGCCGACCGGCTTGGACACGGAGGCGAGCTGGAACACCGTGTCGGCGTCCACCGCGTCCGGTGCGCTGACCACCCGCCTGCCGAAGCCTTTGGCGTAGACCGTCTGGCCGCCCCATACCACCGCCACGGCCATGCCCGGCAGGCCCGATGTGTTCATCAGGCTGGCGGCCAGCTGGTCGAGCTGGCCGATCGCGGCGGAAACCTGAGCGTCGGATACCGGGGCGGGCCCGGCGCCTTGCGCGCCGGCATCGTCGCCCCCGCCGCAGGCCGCGAGCGTACTGGCCAGCGCGGCACCCAGGAAACGCCGGCGTTCGTGCAATCCGCTCACGATGGTTCTCCTTGTCGGCGGCACCGCGGCGCGCGGGAGCCTGCACCGAGAATAGTCCATGCGCGCGCCGCACACTAAGCCGGTTCGCGCGGCCGCCGTTGCCGGCGCCTGCCCGCGCGGGGCGCCGCTGCCTCAAGTTTTGCCTTTCGCCTGCCGTTATTGTCGCCATCGTCCGCAGAAAGGATTTTCGAAAAGATCCCCTTCTGGCAGGCGGCAGGAAAAAGAGCGGACCGGCGCCCGGGCGCCGGCAGTTCGCCGCTATTCAATCGCAAATCAGGTAGAAGAAATGAAAAGCTTGGGAATTGGAGTGCGCCTCGGCATTGGCTTCGGCGTGGTAATACTGTTGTCGACCCTCATGACCGTATTGGGCATCGCGCGCCTGGCGCAGGTCGCGGACCGCACCAGCGACATGATGCAGGCGCCGCTGGCCAAGGAACGCGTGGTCAGCGACTGGTACCGCATGATGCATACCAGCGTGCGCCGCACCACGGCCGTGGCCAAGAGCGCCGATCCGGCGCTGGGCGCATTCTTTGCCAAGGAGACGCAAGGGTCCGTGGTGGCCGTCGCGGCACTGCGCGACAAGATCGAGCCGCTGCTGTCGAGCGAGGAGGAAAAGGCGGCGTTCAAGAAGATCCAGACCGTGCGCAWSCCCTAYAACGAYTCSCGCGACAAGATCACCAAGCTGAAGGAAGCAGGCAATACCGAGGAAGCCAACCAGGTGCTCGAGCAGGAATTCGTGCCGGCCGGCGATGCGTACCTGGCGGAGATCCAGAAGCTGCTTGATATCCAGCGCTCGAGCATCGATGCGACCGCGCTCGAGATCCATAACATCTACCTGTCTGCCCGCAACGGGATGATGGTGATCGGCGTGCTGGTGCTGGCCATTGGCGTGGCATTCTCGGTATGGCTAACGCGCGGCATCACCGGTCCCCTGCATCGCGCCGTCGGCATCGCGCGCACGGTGGCATCGGGCGACCTGGGCAGCCGCATCGTGGTGGACAGCAAGGACGAGACCGGCCAGCTGCTGCAGGCGCTCAGCGACATGAACGCCAACCTGCTGCGCATCATCAGCCAGGTGCGCACCGGCACCGACGCCATCGCCACCGGCACCAGCCAGATCGCCGCGGGCAACACCGACCTGTCGCAGCGCACCGAGGAACAGGCTTCCTCGCTGCAGGAGACGGCCTCGAGCATGGAAGAGCTGACCAGCATCGTGCGCCAGAACGCGGACAACGCCAGGCAGGCCAGCTCGCTGGCGGTCAACGCTTCCGAGATCGCGGTCGAGGGCGGCGAAGTAGTGGGCCAGGTCGTGACGACGATGCAGGACATCAACGGCGCATCGCGCAAGGTAGTGGATATCATTGCCGTGATCGAAGGCATTGCCTTCCAGACCAATATCCTGGCGCTCAATGCCGCGGTAGAAGCCGCGCGCGCAGGCGAGCAGGGCCGCGGCTTTGCCGTGGTGGCCGGCGAGGTGCGCAGCCTGGCCCAGCGCAGCGCGACCGCCGCCAAGGAAATCAAGGCCCTCATCGGCGACTCCGTGGATCGCGTGGAGAAGGGCTCGGAACTGGTGGCGCATGCCGGCCAGACCATGGAGCGGATCGTGGGCGCGGTCAAGCGTGTCACCGACATCATGGGCGAGATCAGCGCGGCCTCGGCCGAGCAGAGCGCGGGCATCGAGCAGGTCAACCAGGCCGTCACGCAGATGGATACCGTGACGCAGCAGAACGCCGCGCTGGTGGAGCAGGCCGCGGCGGCCGCCGGTTCGATGGAAGAACAGGCCCAGCGCCTGAAGCAGGCGGTGGCCTCGTTCCGGCTGGCGGCGTAAGCCGCCTGGCGCACGGAAGCGAAGGGCGCGAAGACCTGTCGGAGACCCGGCGGCTTTCGCCTCCGCGCAGGAATGACTTGCATTTTTCCGTGGCTGCGGTATAGTCGCGTCCTCGCGTGCGGCTGTAGCTCAGTTGGATAGAGTACTTGGCTACGAACCAAGGGGTCGTGGGTTCGAATCCTGCCAGCCGCACCACCGATAAGGAAAAGGGCTTCCAGCAATGGAAGCCCTTTTTTCATTTGGGATGCCGGGCCCGGCTTTGCGTCCTGGTCCCCGGCTCCTGGCAGGCACGCAACGGCGTGGCGTGGCGTGCGTGCCCCGTACTTGATTTAAGCGGCAGGTTTAAGCGGCAGGTTCAAGCGGCAGGTTCAAGCGGTACGCGCCAGCACGCTGGCAATGGCGCCCGCCACCTGCTTCACGTTGCGCTCGTTCAGGCCGGCCACGCACATCCGCCCCGATCGCAGCAGGTACACGCCGTGTTCCGCGCGCAGGCGGTCCACCTGGTCCGCCGTCAGGCCGGTGTACGTGAACATGCCGCGCTGGGTGAGGTAGCGCGACAACGCTTCGCCGCTCACATGGTCGCGCAGGCTGTCGTGGATGGCCACGCGCATCCTGGCGATGCGTTCGCACTTCAGCGCCAGCTCGCGCTCCCAGGTCGCCCGCAATGCCGGTGTGGTCAATACCCTGGCCACCACCCTGGCGCCATGCGTCGGCGGATTGCTGTAGTTCGCTCGCACCGCACCGGTCAACTGGCCCAGCACACGGCCGGCTTCTTCCGCGCTGTCGCAGACCACGCTCAGCCCACCGCAGCGTTCGCCGTACAGCGAGAAGTTCTTCGAGAACGAATTCGCCACCAGGCAGGGCACGCCTTGCGCCACCAGTTCGCGCACGGCRAAGGCATCGTCGTCCAGGCCGGCRCCAAAGCCCTGGTAAGCCATGTCGACGAAGGGCAGCAGCTCGTTGGCCTTCAGCAGCTTGACGAGCTGGCGCCACTGGTCCTGGTCCAGGTCCACGCCGGTAGGGTTGTGGCAGCAGGCGTGCAGCAGCACGATGCTGCGCTTCGGGATGAGCCGCAGCGCTTCCAGCATGGCGTCGAACTTGAGGCCGCCGGTGGCGTCGTCGTAGTAGGGATACGTGTTCACGGTGAAGCCCGTGCGCTCGAAGATCACGCGATGGTTTTCCCAGCTCGGATCGCTGATCCAGACCTGCGCATCCGGGAAATAGCGCTTCAGGAAGTCCGCGCCTACCCGCAGCGCGCCCGAGCCGCCCAGGGTCTGCACGGTCGAGATGCGTCCCTGCGCGCGCGCCTCGCATTGCTCGCCGAAGACCAGCGCCTGCACGGCGTCACGGTAGACCGCGAAACCAGCCATGGGCAGGTAAGGGCGCGGACCCATGTCGGCCAGCAGCGCGCTTTCGGCTTCCGCCACGGCCTGCATCACGGGCAGCCTGCCTTCGCCATCGAAGTAGATGCCGATGCTCAGGTTGACCTTGTCGGTCCTGGGATCTTGTTGAAAGCTTTCGTTGAGCGAAAGAATCGGGTCGCCTGGATAGGCATCGATATGTTCGAACATTGGATACTCTGGCTGGAGTGAGTTGTCGCCGGCGACCGGGCAGCGGGTCGCCGGGGGGTGCCTCTATTATGCCGATACGCCTGGCTGCAGGGCAGGAGCTGCGTTCTTCTGCCGCAAGCGGTAGCTCACGCCCAGTACCACCAGCCATGCCGGAATCAGGTACACGGAAAGGCGCAGCCCGGGTGTCAGGTACATCACGTACAAGATGCCCGCCAGGAAAGCCAGGCAGAGGTAGTTCGTGAACGGATAGCCCAGGCTCTTGAAGCGCGTCTCCTGCCGGGCCAGGCGCTTGTCGCGGCGGAACTTGAGGTGGATGATGCTGATCATCGCCCAGTTGATGATCAGTGCCGAGACCACCAGCCCCATCAGCAGCTCAAAGGCTTCGCCCGGCATGAAGTAGTTGATCGCCACGCACGCGGCGGTGGCCAGCGCGGAAACGCCCAGCGCGGCCAGCGGGATCCCGCGCTTGTTGACCTTCAGCAGCGCTTGCGGCGCGTTGCCCTGCCTGGCCAGGCCGTACAGCATGCGGCTGTTGCAGTACACGCCGCTGTTGTAGACCGACAGCGCGGCCGTCAGCACCACGGCGTTGAGCACCGTGGCCACGATCTCGCTGTTCATCGCATGGAAGATCAGCACGAAGGGGCTGCCGCCGGTGACGACCTTTTCCCACGGGTAGAGCGAAAGCAGTACGCCCAGCGCGCCGACGTAGAAGATCAGGATGCGATAGATCACCTGGTTGGTGGCCTTGGGAATGGTCTTTTCCGGGGCATCCGCTTCGGCCGCGGTAATACCGACCAGCTCCAGGCCGCCGAACGAGAACATGATCACCGCCATGGCCATGACCAGGCCGCTGATGCCGTTCGGGAAGAAGCCGCCGTGCTGCCACAGGTTGGCCACGCTCGCCTGCGGGCCGGCCGTGCCGGATGCCAGCAGGTAGCCGCCGAACACGATCATGCCGACGATGGCCAGGACCTTGACGATGGAGAACCAGAACTCCATCTCGCCGAATGACTTGACGCTCGACAGGTTGATGGCGTTGATCAGCAGGAAGAACGCCAGCGCGGAAATCCAGGTGGGAATATGCGGCCACCAGTACTGGACATAGATGCCCACCGCGGAAAGCTCCGCCATGCTGACCAGGATATAGAGCACCCAATAGTTCCAGCCCGACATGAAGCCGGCAAAGGAGCCGCAGTACTTGTTGGCGAAGTGGCTGAAGGAGCCGGCGACCGGTTCGTCCACCACCATCTCGCCGAGCTGGCGCATGATGAAGAAGGCGATGATGCCGGCCACCGCGTAGCCGAGCAGCACCGAGGGCCCCGCCATCTTGATGGTCTGGGCGATGCCCAGGAACAGGCCGGTGCCAATGGCGCCGCCTAGCGCGATCAGCTGGATATGGCGGTTTTTCAGGCCGCGCTTGAGTGTCTCTTCCGTGTTATGGGAAACCATGTTTGTGTCTCTACCCACTCTTTTGGAATGTGAGCCTGCGCCTCTTGCGTATTGCGTACTTGCGTACTGCAATTCGCGGGCGCTCTTGGCCAGGCACCGCCGGCGCGCAGTGTTGCTGCGGGCGCCGGACGGCGTTGTTGCGGTCAGTGCCTTGTGAGCCTCAGACCTTGAGCGTGCCGCGTTCGATCTGGTCGCGTTCCAGCGATTCGAAGAGCGCCTTGAAGTTGCCTTCGCCGAAGCCTTCGTCGCCCTTGCGCTGGATGAATTCGAAGAACACCGGGCCGAGCGCGGTCTTGGAGAAGATCTGCAGCAGCAGGCGCGCCTTGCCGCCTTCGGTGGTCCCGTCCATCAGGATGCCGCGCGCCTGCAGCTGGTCCACCGGCTGGCCGTGGCCCGGCAGGCGCTTTTCCAGTCCCTCGTAGTAGTAGTCGTTGGGCGCGGTCATCAGGGGGACACCGGCCATCTGCAGGTTGTCGATGACTTCGAGCAGGTTGTCCGTCAGGAAGGCGATGTGCTGGATGCCTTCGCCATTGAATGCCATCAGGAATTCCTCGATCTGGCCGGCGCCCTTGGACGATTCCTCGTTCAGCGGGATGCGGATCTTGCCGTCCGGCGCGGTCATGGCCTTGGAGGTCAGCCCGGTGTACTCGCCCTGGATGTCGAAGTAGCGGATCTCGCGGAAGTTGAAGAGCTTCTCGTAGAAGTTCGCCCAGTAGGCCATGCGGCCACGGTAGACGTTGTGCGTCAGGTGGTCGATCAGGCGCAGGCCATGGCCCACCGGGCGGCGGTCCACGCCCTCGATGAATTCGAAGTCGATGTCATAGATGGACTTGCCGTCTTCAAAGCGGTCGATCAGGTACAGCGGCGCGCCGCCAATGCCCTTGATCGCGGGCAGGCGCAGCTCCATCGGGCCGGTGGCGATCTCCACCGGCTGGGCGCCCAGCTCCAGGGCGCGCGCATAGGCCTTGTGCGAATCCTTCACACGGAACGCCATGCCGCAGGCGCTCGGGCCATGCTCGGCCGCAAAGTAGGCCGCCGGGCTGTGCGGCTCGCGGTTGACGATGAAATTGACCTCGCCCTGGCGGTACAGCACCACGTCCTTGGAGCGATGGCGTGCCACCAGGCTGAAGCCCATCTGCTCGAACAAGGGTTCCAGAAGGTTGGGAGTGGGCGAGGCGAATTCCACGAATTCGAAGCCCATCAACTGCATCGGGTTTTCAAACAGATCGGCCATGGTGTGCTCAACGGAAAGTTTGGGGGACGAGGGAAATAATATTGCGGCTGTTGTGCGCCAACGCACCGGGGCGCAGCGTCAGGCACGTACGGTGCCGGCCTCGCGGCTCGCCATCCGTAACGTCAGTCTGGAACGAAGTTTATATTTCGCTCCGGTAAATAGGATTGCGTAGCCCACGCAGGCAAACCCTAGATCATGAGATAAAATTTCGTCATCCAAGGATAGATGGAAACAAAAGTGCAGACTCCTGAGCTTGATCGCATAGACCGCCGCCTGCTGGCTGCGCTGCAGGAAAACGGACGCGTGTCCAACCTCGAGCTGGCCGAGGCCATCCGCCTGTCGCCGGCCCAGACGCTGCGGCGGCATCGCCGCCTGGAGGAGGCCGGCATCATCAAGCGCTACGAGGCCCGGCTGGATTCCTCCAGCCTCGGGTTCGGCGTCATCGCCTTTATCCATGTCACGATGGAGCGGGGCCATATCCGGGACCTGTCGAAGTTCAAGAGCCTCGTCGCCGAGCTGGCGCAGATCCAGGAGTGTTTCTCCGTCACGGGAGATATCGACTACGTGCTGAAAGTGGTGGCGCGCGATCTCAAGTCGCTTTCGGATTTCCTGCTCGACACCCTGATGCGTATCCCGGGAGTAAGCGGGGTGAAGTCCAGCGTCTGCCTGGATGAGATCAAGTGCACCAGCGCAATGCCGCTGGAGCCCTGAGCGGCCCCGGGGCGGCCCCGGGCGCGGCGTCTTCCTGCCAGGAAGGGAAACGGTGCCGGCGCGGGCGCCACCCGGGCACTATGCTTGGATGAGATCCCTGCCTCACCCGCATCGTGCCCCCTGTCCCGGAAGCCGGCCGTCCCGTCATCCTGTTCGGCGCCTTCGATCGCCATAATTTCGGCGACCTGCTGTTGCCCCATATCGTCGCGCGCCAACTCGCGCACCCACTCGGGCACCCACTCGGGCACCGGCTGCCAGGCCAGCGGCTTTGCCATGCCGGCCTGGCATCGCGCAACCTGCTGCCGTATGGGGGACACAGGGTCAGTGCGCTGGCGCAGCTCGCCGCCCGGCCGGGCCTGCGCGCAGCGGACATCATCCATGCGGGGGGCGAGATTCTCTGCTGCGAAGCATGGGAGGCGGCCGTGATGCTGCAGCCGCCGGACGAGGCCGGGGCGGTGATCGCGCGGCTCGACGGCCGGCCAGTAGAGCGCCAGGCATGGACGCGCAGTGTGCTGGGCGTGGCGGACCTGGCTCCGTACGTACTGCCGCAAGGCCTGTTCCCCCACGCCCGGCGCGTGATCTATAACGCCGTGGGCGGTGTCGGGCTGGACCGGCGCGACCCGGCMATGYGGGCCGAGGTGCTGGGCAAGCTGGGCGCCGCGGCATATGTCAGCGTGAGAGACGACATGACCCGGCGCATCCTGCAGGCCAACGGCGTGGCAGCCCGCCTGGCGCCGGATCCCGCGGTCATGGTGGCGGAGCTGTTCGGCGCGCGCATCCGCCAGCGCGCCCGCCGCGGTGAAGTCGCGCGGGTGATCGCGGCATTCCCGCGGGGCTATCTTGCCGTGCAGTTCAGCGCGGACTTCGGCGACGATGACACGCTCGACGCGCTCGCCGGCCAGCTCGGGAGCGCCGCGCGCGCAACGGGTCATGGCGTGGTGCTGTTCCGCGCCGGCGCCGCGCCCTGGCACGACGACCTCGCCTGCTACCGGCGCCTGGCGCAACGCATGGGCCCGCCGGCGCCGTACCTGTTCCGTTCCCTCGACATCTGGGACATCTGCGCCCTGATCGCGCATAGCCGCGGCTTTGCCGGCAGCAGCCTGCACGGGCGCATCGTGGCGATGGCGTTCGCCCTGCCGCGCCTGAGCCTCATGCGTCCGGGGCAGGAACCGGGCACCAGCAAGCAGGCCGCGTTCGCCGGCACATGGGAGCCGCCCGGCGCCCCGCCCGCGGTGGCGGTGCGGGAGCTTGCCGATGGTATCGGCGCGGCGCTGGCACCGGCGCGCGCGCGCATGGCGCAGACGGCGCGCGAGCTGGTCGCGGCATACCGCCAGAGTGCCGTGGCCGACTGAAAAAGGGCAGCGACGGGCTTCGTGCGTCGCATGAAACAYACGGGGATGCTGTATAACCGGCGTGGCCCGGTTTCCACTCCCGCCATGCATGTTCCGCGTCCGCCTTTCTCCATCGGATTCGCCGTGCCGGTGCCCGGCTTTGGCCGCTGGCGGGCGCCTTAGGGCAAAATCCGGACCTGAGAGGCCCGGCGTGGCCAAAAACACAAGACGCCGACACCCTGCTCGCGCTCCGGTGCCCGGATCGCATGAGCCCGCGGGGTTGTATGGCGTCGCCAGGGGACAGCTCGTCCTTTAACAGAGCACACAGGAGCTTTTTTGATGACCGACTCGAACGCGAACCTATCTTTGCTCGGCAGGATCTCTCTTGCCGTCGGCACGTTCTTCACCATCCTTGGCGATGGCAAATTCGCCAGCGGCGTGCAGCGCCTGCGCGACGGGGAGGGCTTTGCCCCGGCAGCCCCGGCGCCGGTATCGGCCCCGGTGGCAACCCCTGCGCCAGCCCCGCAGGCTGCCGCACCCGCGCTGAAGGAGGCGAGCCCGGCCGCGGCGCTCCAGCTGCTGGGCCTGCTCCAGCGCGACGCGCGCTTTATCGACTTCATCGAGGAAGACATCGCCGGCTACACCGACACGGAAATCGGTGCCGCCGCCCGCCTCGTGCACGATGGCTGCCGCGCGGTGCTGCGCGAGCACTTCACCATCCGGCCGGTGCGCGAGGAAGCCGAGGGCAGCCGCGTGACGCTGGCCGACGGCTTCGACGCCACCGCCATCCGCCTGACCGGCAACGTGGTAGGCAGCGCGCCGTTCAACGGCAGCATCAGTCACCGCGGCTGGCGGGTCGCGGAAGTCCGTCTTCCGCGCCTGGCCGAACGCCATGACGCCACCGTGATCGCCCCCGCCGAGGTCGAGCTATGAGCGAAGCACGCTACTCCATCGGCATCGACCTGGGCACCACCCATAGCGCGCTCTCCTACGTCGACCTCGCTGCCAGCGACGGCGAGAAGACCAGCCACGGTTTCCTGCCCATCACGCAACTCACCGCGCCGGGCGCCCTCGAAGACCTCGGTCTGCTGCCCTCGTTTCTCTACCTGCCGCACCCAAGCGAACTCGCCCCGGGCGACCTGGCCCTGCCGTGGAACGCGGCACGGGACTTCGCGGTCGGCGAGCTGGCGCGCAGCCGCGGCGCGGCCACGCCGATCCGCCTGGTGTCGAGCGCGAAAAGCTGGCTGTGCCACCCCGGCGTGGACCGCCGCGCGGCCATCCTGCCAAACGACGCACCGCCCGAAGTGACGCGCGTCTCGCCGCTCGAGACCTCCGTGCGCTATCTGACGCATCTGCGCGAAGCCTGGGACCACGCGCATCCCGAGGCGCCGTTCGGCGAGCAGGAGATCACGGTCACGATTCCCGCATCGTTCGACCCGGCAGCCCGGGAATTGACGGCCGAGGCGGCCGAGGCGGCCGGCTATGCACGCATGACCCTGCTGGAGGAGCCCCAGGCTGCGCTCTACAGCTGGATCCAGAACAGCGCTGGCCACTGGCGCAAGCAGGTCAGGGTCGGCGACATCATCCTCGTCGTGGATGTCGGCGGCGGCACCACCGACCTTTCGCTGATCGCCGTGGTCGAGCGCGAAGGCAACCTCGAGCTGCACCGCGTTGCCGTGGGCGAACACATCCTGCTCGGCGGCGACAATATGGATCTCGCGCTCGCCCACGTGGTGGCGCGCAAGCTGGCGGCCCAGGGCACGCAGGCCGATCCGTGGCAGCTGCGCGCGCTCACCTATGCCTGCCGCGCCGCCAAGGAAACGCTGCTTTCCGACCCGGATACGGATGCCGTGCCCCTGGTCGTGCCGAGCCGCGGCGCCAAGCTGATCGGGGGCTCGATCCGCACGGAGCTGACGCGCGCCGAACTGACCCAGACGATCCTGGAAGGGTTCTTCCCGCCAGCGCAGGCTTCGGCCCGCCCGGTGAGCCGGGCCCGCGCCGGCCTGACGCAACTTGGCCTGCCGTATGCGCAGGACGCCGCCATCACGCGGCACCTGGCCGCGTTCCTGGGCCGCCAGGTTGCCGCGCTCGCCGAACTCGAAGGCTTGCCGGGCACCTTGCCCGAGGGAGCGACCTTCCTGCATCCCACCGCCGTTCTCTTCAATGGCGGCGTGTTCAAGTCGGACCTGCTGGCAGGCCGCATCCTGCAGACGCTCAATGGCTGGCTCGCCGCGGAAGGCGCGGCGCCGGCGCGCCAGCTCGAAGGCGCCGACCTGGACCTGGCGGTGGCGCGCGGCGCCGCGTACTACGGCTACGTGCGGCGCGGCAAGGGAGTGCGCATTCGTGGCGGCACCGCGCGTGCCTACTATATCGCCGTGGAATCCTCGATGCCCGCCGTCCCCGGTTTCGAGCCGCCGGTGCAGGCGCTGTGCGTGGCGCCGTTCGGCATGGAGGAGGGCACCGAGGCTGCCTTGCCGCCACAGGAGTTCGGCCTGGTGGTGGGCGAGCCCGTGCACTTCCGTTTCTTCGGCTCGTCGGTGCGCCGCCAGGACCAGGTCGGCACCCTGCTTGACTACTGGCCGCCGGAGGAATTGCAGGAGCTCGACGAGATCCAGGCCACGCTGCCATCCGAAGGACGAACCCCGGGCGAAGTGGTGCCGGTCAAGTTGCACGCGCGGGTCACCGAGGCCGGGACGCTGGAGCTGGAAGCCGTGCCCCGCGGCAGCGGCGAGCGCTGGAAGGTCGAGTTCGACGTGCGCGGCAACGCCAGCGCCAATGCCTGAGTGAGATGAAGCAGTACATCGTCGGCATTGACCTTGGCACCAGCAACACGGTGGTCGCCTATGCGCAGGCGGGGTCGGAGGATATCCGCGTCTTCGACATCGACCAGCTGGTCGGGCTGGGGGAGGTCGCCGCGCGGCCCCTCCTGCCCTCCGTGCGTTATCACGCGGCGCCCGGGGAGCTGAGCGCGGGCGACCTGCAACTGCCCTGGCAACAAACCGTGAGCGCCGGGGCGCGCCGGACCGTGATCGGGCGCCTTGCTTCCACCCTGGGCGCGCAGGTGCCCGGCAGGCTCGTGGCCAGCGCGAAGAGCTGGCTGTCGCATGCTTCGGTCGACCGGACCGCGCCAATCCTGCCCTGGGGGGCGGAAGAGGAGGTCGGCAAGATCTCGCCGGTCGCCGCCAGCGCCAGCTATCTGGCCTACGTGCGCACGGCATGGAATCATCGCTTTCCCGATGCCCGGCTCGAAGAACAGGACGTGGTGCTCACCGTGCCTGCCTCGTTCGACGAAGGCGCGCGCGCGCTGACGCTGGAGGCGGCGCGCCTGGGCGGGCTGCCCGCGCTGCGCCTGCTGGAGGAGCCGCAAGCTGCGTTCTACGACTGGCTGTTCCATCATCGCCGCAGCCTGGACGCGGACCTGGCGCAAACGCGCCTGGTGCTGATCTGCGACGTGGGCGGCGGCACGACCGACCTTACCCTGGTCAAGGTCGAGATGCAGGACGGCCAGCCGCAGCTCACGCGCATCGGCGTCGGCAATCACCTGATGCTCGGTGGCGACAATATGGATCTCGCCCTGGCGCATCTTGTCGAAGCGCGCCTGGGCAGCGGGCAGGAGCGGCTGTCGGCGGCCAGCCTGTCCCAGCTGGTCGCGCGCTGCCGCGCCGCCAAAGAGCAGATGCTCGGCGCGCAGGCGCCGGACTCGGTCACGGTGACGCTGCTGGGCGCGGGCTCCCGGCTGATCGGCGGGGCGCGCTCGGTGGAAGTCACGCGGCAGGAGATCGAGCAGCTCATCGTCGATGGCTTCTTCCCCGTGGTGTCGTCCGGCGAAAGGCCGGGGCGCGCACGGGGCGCCATTGTGGAGTTCGGCCTGCCGTATGCGGCCGATCCGGCCGTCACGCGGCACGTGGCGGCCTTCCTGGGCCAGCACGCGGCCCAGTCGAAGACAGCACTGGACGCGCCGCAGGCGCAGGGCGCGGCCTTGCCGATGCCCGACACCCTGCTGCTCAACGGCGGCGTGTTCCGCGCCGAAGCCCTGGCGGGGCGCATCGCCGGGACCCTGGGCACGTGGCGCGGGGCGCCCCTGCAGATACTGCATAACGCGGATCCCGACGTGGCCGTCGCCCGTGGCGCGGTCGCGTACGCGCGCGCGCGCACCGGGCATGCCCCGCGCATCGGCGGAGGTTCGCCGCGCAGCTACTTCCTCGTTCTCGACGATGGCGCGCCGGGGCAGCAAGGGATCTGCCTGCTGCCGCGGGGCACGGAAGAGGGGCACGAAATCCAGCTCAGGGATCGTGCATTCGCTCTGCGGCTCGGGCACCCGGTGCGTTTCCACTTGGTTTCCTCCGTTGCCGACACGGCGTATGCGCCCGGTGAGCTGACCGACCTGTCGACGGGCGACTTCGTTCGCCTGCCGCCGATCGCCACCGTCGTGCAACCGCATGGCACCAGCGKGCCACGGGAAACGCCCGTGCAGCTCACCACGTCGCTGACCGAGGTAGGCACGCTGGAGGTCCACTGCATCGAGATTGCCGATGCCTCGCACCGGTGGCGGCTCGAATTCCAGTTGCGCGGCAATGGCGCGGAAGCGGCCACGCCCACGCCCGCGGATACGGCGCACCCGTCCCTGGCGCAAGCCGTCGACACGATCGAGCGCACCTTTGGCGCGCGCTCCCAGGAGGTCGGGCCCAAGGAAGTCAAGCGCATGCGCGCGCAGCTCGAGCAACTGCTGGGCACGCGCGAGCGCTGGGACAGCGCGTTGCTGCGCGAGCTGTTCGGCGCGTTCTGGGAGCGCGCGCGGCGTCGGCGGCGTTCGGCCGACCATGAGCGCCTGTGGCTGAACCTGGCCGGCTATTGCGTGCGTCCGGGCTTCGGCTACCCGCTCGACGACTGGCGGGTCGGGCAGCTCTGGTCGCTGTACGAGCAGGGGATCCAGTACGTCAATGAAAGCCAGGTCTGGTCGGAGTGGTGGACGCTGTGGCGACGCGCGGCTGGCGGCCTGGACGAGAGCGCGCAGTTGCGCTTGCTGGACGACATGGCCTTTTACCTGCAGCCGCCCGGCAGCTCGCGCTATAAGCGGCCCGCCGGGCCCGCAAGGGCGGGGTACGCCGATATGGTGCGCCTTGCCGGATCCCTCGAGCAGATCCCGGCCGATCGCAAGATCGAGGTCGCGGAATGGCTGCTGGCCCGTTTGCGCAAGCCTTCGGAAAACAGCCAGGGCTGGTGGGCGGTGGGCCGCATCGGGGCGCGCCGGCCGTTCTATGGCAGCGCGCACAGCGTGGTGCCGGCCGAGGTTGCCGCGCGGTGGCTGGACGCCATCCTTGCACTCGACTGGAAGAAGGTCGAGCCGGCCGCGTTCGCCGCCGTCCAGATCGCGCGCATGACAGGCGACCGCTCCAGGGACCTGCCTGCCGAGACCCGGGCGAGCGTCGTGCGCCGGCTCGAAGCCGCCAACGCGCCGCAAAGCTGGATCGCCATGGTCCGCGAAACGGTGGAGCTCGACGAAGCCGACGAAGGCAGGGTCTTCGGCGAATCGCTGCCCGCCGGGTTGAAGCTGATCCTGGGGTGAGCCCGGACAGGGGGGGCGCGCCAGGGATCGCTTTTCCCGCCACTTCATCCGGCTAGCGCGCGGCAGGCCCCGGTGCATGCGCGCACGGGGCATGCGCCGCGGCCCCAGGATGTCGTTTGCATGTAACATGCGCCGACGCATCTGCCAAAGGAGGGGGAATGTCGAGAGTTCGGTTTTTGCTGGTCGCCGCGATAGCGGCTCAATGGCTTGCCGGATGTGCGAGCGGCGTCAGTCCTGAGTCCATTCAGGCCAGGGAGCCAAAGCGCATCCATTCCGCGGCCAGCACGGCCAGCCTGGTGATGTGCCTGAAGGGCCGGCTAGGCGACGACGCCAATGTGGTGTCCTATTCAGAGCCGGGCCGGGTGGATATCCGGGTCGGGCGTGCCGACAACTCGGAGTACCGCTACTTTCACCTGATCAGTCTGCGCCGGGCACAGGACGGTACCGATGTCGAAATCCGCAGCGCCGATGAGTGGCATCCCCTGATCAGCGCCGGGCGCATCAGCGGCATGGTGGAAGACTGCGTACCGGCCAAGGCGCGCTGAGCCAAAGCATGGCCGGCATTTGCGCCGTCATTGCTGCTTCGCGGACAGGATATGCTCCTGCAATCGCGACAGCTCCAGCGCGATGCCGCCGGGAAAGCCCTGGCGCCCGCCACGCTTGTCGATCAGCAGGTCGCCGACATAGCCCGACAAGGCATCCGGGCTGGCCGCCAGCATCGCCAGCTGGTTGCCGATGCGCGGATAGTGGCGGCACAGTTCCAGCGGTCGCGCCGCGGGCGGCAGCGACGCCAGCCATCTGAGCGCGGCGGCCGCGAGGGTATGCGTGTCAGGAGATGCCGGGTCGCGCATGTCCTCCCAGTCTCGTTGGGTTTGCGCGGGCCCGGCACCGTCCAGTATTTGCTTCGCCTCCTCGACGGAGACGAACTCGAAAGAGAGGGATTCCATGCCAGCTCCGGATTGAAGACTGCCGGGCGTCATGCGCCGGCGGCGGCCATTCTACCGGTTACGGCAATTCGGACTCGTTCTTTACCCCAGGCTTTTCCACGCCTTGCCCGGCTGGCTGGCGCCTCGGCGGACGCAGTGGCGCATCGCCGGCCTTGCGGCGCCGCGGGGGCTGGCTTGCGTATCGCCGGCTGCCCGTGCGGAATGCTCGCCAGCGGCAGCCACGGCGAGGCTCTGCGTCTCGTCCGCGGCCATGCCGGCCGGCTGGCGTCACTTCGGCGTGGGCATATGCAGCTGACCGTCGTCGCCGAGCACCAGGCCTTGCCAGGTGGCGGGCTTGCCCGACAGTTCCCAGGCCGCGATCTGCACCGGCGTCCTGCCGATGCCGCCTTTCACGGTCTTCATTGCCTCGCGGTCGAGTTCTTCGGCGGCGGGAAGGTCTTTGATTTCGAGCGTGTCCATGATGGTTCTCCGTGAGTTGTCATGTTGGTAGCGGGCAAGCATTCTTGCCCGGCCGTCCATGACAACGCATCGTCCGTGCCGAAGGCGCGGAAGCCATCTTTTGTGGCGGATGCCCGCCCTGGCGGGGGGTGGCGGCAGGTTTGAGCGGCCGCACAGTCGGGGCGCGCCCGACAGGCGCGGGCGCGGTGGTGGGTCATGCCCGACAGCGCGGTGCGCCGGCGGACCTCAGGACAAATTGGCGCGAAAGAACGCCGCAGTCCTGTCGTTGGCGGCCTGCGCCGAAGCCGCATCGAAATGCACGCCCTTGTTGCGCGCGAACGCGTGCGAGCAGCCGGGGTAGGTGTGTATCTCGAGATTCGCCTTGCCGGACAGCGCGGCGACGATCTGCGTCCAGGTCTCGCGGGGCACGAATTCGTCTTCTTCCGCGATATGCATCAGCACCGGCTGGCGGATATCGCCGGCCTCGCCGAGGTACTTGTCGATATTGACGCCGTAGTACACCGTCACGGCATCCGCGTCGGTGCGCGCCGCCGTGAGAAAGGCCAGCAGCCCGCCCAGGCAATAGCCCACCGCGCCGATCTTGCCGCCGGCGCCGTCCAGCGCGCGCGTGTATTTGATGGTGGCGTCGATATCCTTCACGCCCGCCGGCACGTCGAAGGCGGTATAGAGCTTGAGCGCCTTGTCCCATTCGGCCTGGGTGGCGTCGGTCAGTTCCACGCCAGGCTCCTGCCGCCAGTAGAGATCGGGGCAGATGGCGATATAGCCCTGCGCGGCGAAGTCGTCGCAGGTCGTGCGCATGTCCGCGTTGATGCCAAAGATCTCCTGGATCACCACGATCGCCGGCGCCTTCGTCGCCATTGCCGGTCGCGCCAGGTAGGCAGCGAATGTCCCGTCCGTCGTCTTTACCGTCACCATTTCGCCCATTGCCGTGCTCCCAAGTGAATTTCGGGGCGGCCGCCCCGGTTTGCCGACCCGCGCATGCGAAATAGGATTATTGGCGGCGCGCGCCGGAGCGCAAGGACAATCCGGTTCCTGCCGCCAGCTTCGTCCCTGTGGATGGCTGTATTGCAATTAACGGCCTGGAGACAGCGACAACTTCAGRGGTCGCCGGCCGCTTGCGGCCGGCACCGCGGCAGGGCAGGATGTGCGCTGTTCCATCCCGAATCGCAATCCCAGGCCTTTTATCCCAGCCTGACACCAACTCCAACGCCAACACCAACAGGAGACGCCATGGCGTACATGCTGCTGATCGTCGAACCCACTGGCCAGCGCGCCGAGCGCACCGATGACGAAGGCCGCCAGGCCTACGCCAGCATGCTGCAGTTCGCCGGCCGCCTGACCGAGCGCGGTGTGCTGCTGGGCTGCAATTCGCTCACCTCGGACAGCAACGGCGTGCGCGTGAAGGTGCGCGAAGGCCGCCGCGACCTGCTGGATGGCCCGTTCGCCGAGGCCAAGGAAATGATCGGCGGCTATTTCCTGCTCGATTGCGCCACGCAGGACGAGGCCATTGCCATTGCGGCCGAATGCCCGGCCGCGGCCTGGTGCGCGGTCGAAGTCCGCGAAGTGGGGCCGTGCTTTACCTGAGGCCTTGCGTGCGCAGGGAGGGCGGCTAGGTAGTTACCCGTAGGCGACGGATTTTTTCGCTGCGCATGTCGATCTGGCCGCGCCTGGCTCGTCGTGCCGGTATGAACCACGGAACAGGCCAGCCCCGCTGGCGCCCGGCCGACAAACCTACCAAGGAGCGATGCGATGCGATTCATGATCCTGGTGAAAGGCACGCAAGGCAGCGAAGCCGGCGCGATGCCGGACGAAAGCCTCTTTGCCGCCATGGCGACCTACCACGAGCAACTGGCCAAGGCCGGCGTGCTGCTCGATGCCGCCGGGCTCAAGCCTAGCTCGGCCGGCTGGCGCGTGCGCTACGCCGATGGCCGGCGCACGGTGATCGACGGTCCCTTCGCGGAGGCCAGGGAGGTGGTGGCGGGCTACACCCTGATCCAGGTACGCAGCCGCGAGGAAGCGATGGAATGGGCGCGGCGTTTCCCCGCCCCGCACGGCGAGATGGCCGACGGCGAGATCGAGGTGCGGCCGCTGTTCGAGCTGGAAGACTTCGAGCCCGGCCCCTCGGTGGACCGCTTCCGCGACCTCGGCGTGGGCCAGCACTGAGCCCGCATCCATCGTCAGGCCACTGCCAACCCCGTTCCGGAATCGCCATCATGCTCAAGCCCATCCTGCTGACCGCCGCGGCCCTGATTGCCCTGGTGCTGATCTACGCCGCTACGCGGCCCGATACCTTCCGCGTCGAACGCAGCGCCAGCGTCAAGGCGCCGCCGGACCAGGTATTCGCGATGATCAACGATCTCCACAACTTCAACCAGTGGAACCCCTGGGCGAAGAAAGACCCGGCCATCAAGGGCACCTACGCCGGCACGCCCAGCGGGCAGGGTGCAGCCTATGCCTGGGAAAGCGGCAAGGTCGGCACGGGCCGCATGGAGATCGTGGAGACGACACCGTCGTCGCGCGTGGCCATGCGCCTGGATTTCATCAAGCCGTTCGAAGCGCACAACGACGTGCAGTTCACGCTCAAGCCCGAAGCCGGTGCCACGCGCGTGACCTGGTCGATGCAAGGGCCCGTGCCTTACCTCGCCAAGCTGATGCACATGGTCTTCGATATGGACCGCATGGTAGGCAAGGATTTCGAGGACGGGCTCGGCAACCTGAAGGCGCTGGCCGAGGCGAAGACCGCCATCTGAACCCGCTTGCGGCGACAGCGAACGGCGACGAACGACGACGAACGACGACGAACAAGGCTGGCGACGAAGACCATAAGGACCAATCATGCACAAGCAAATCTACCTGAACCTTGCGGTGGCCGACCTGCAACGCTCGATGGCCTTCTTCAAGGGTCTCGGCTTCGCCTTCAATCCGCGTTTCACCGATGACAACGCGGCCTGCATGGTCATCGGCGAGAACATCTACGCCATGCTGCTGACCCATGAATTCTTCAAGGGCTTCACCACGCGCTCGCTGTGCGACACCACGCAAAGCACCGAAGTGCTGATCTGCATTTCCTGCGAAAGCCGTGCCGAGGTGGACGCGCTCGTCGCCAGGGCGGTGGCGGGCGGAGCCACCGCCGCGCGCGCGCCGCAGGACCACGGCTTCATGTACAGCCACGGCTTCGACGACCTGGACGGCCATATCTGGGAGCTGATGTACATGGAACCGCAGGCCGCGGACGAGGCGTGAGCGTCCGGGGCTCCAGGATGACGGCGACAACTCCGGCGCATCGCGCGATCGAGACCGTATGGCGCATCGAGTCCGCCAAGGTCATTGCCCACGTGGCGCGCGTGGTGCGCGACGTGGGCCTTGCCGAGGAACTGGCGCAGGACGCGCTGCTGGCAGCGCTGGAGCACTGGCCGCAAACCGGGGTGCCCGACAATCCCGGCGCGTGGCTGATGACCACGGCCAGGCACCGCGCGCTGGACTACCTGCGCCAGCAGGCCCTGCACGCGCGCAAGCACGAGCAGATCGGCCATGACCTCGATGCGCTGGAGGCACACGTAGTGCCGGACTTTGTCGATGGGCTCGATGCGGCCCGCCAGGACGATATCGGCGATGACCTGTTGCGCCTGGTCTTCACCGCCTGCCACCCGGTGCTGTCCACCGACGCGCGGGTGGCCATGACGCTGCGCCTGCTCGGCGGCCTGACCACGGACGAGATCGCGCGCGCCTTCCTCACACCCGAACCCACCATCGCCCAGCGCATCGTGCGCGCCAAGCGCACGCTCGGCGCGGCGCGGGTGCCGTTCGAGGTGCCGGGGCCGGAAGCACGCACGCTACGGCTGGCGTCGGTGCTGGAGGTGATCTACCTGATCTTCAACGAAGGCTATTCCGCCACCGCCGGCAGCGACTGGATGCGCCCCGCGCTGTGCGAAGAAGCGCTGCGTCTGGGCCGCACGCTGGCCGCGCTGATGCCGCACGAAAGCGAGGTGCACGGCCTGGTGGCGCTGATGGAGATCCAGGCCTCGCGCACGCATGCACGGGTGGATGCGCAGGGCAGGCCGGTATTGCTGCTGGACCAGGACCGCGCCCGGTGGGACCGCCTGCTGATCCGGCGCGGCTTGCATGCGCTGGAACGCGCGCAGGAACTGGGCGGGGCGCTCGGCCCCTACGCATTGCAGGCCGCGCTGGCCGCATGCCACGCGCGCGCAGCGAGCGCGGCCGAGACCGATTGGGAACAGATCGCCGCGCTCTACGATGCGCTGGCCCAGGTGGCGCCGTCGCCCGTGGTGGAGCTGAATCGCGCGGTGGCGGTCGGCATGGCCTTCGGCCCCGCGGCCGGGCTGGAGATCGTCGATGCGCTCGCGGCTGAGCCGTCGCTGGCCAGGTACCACTTGCTGCCCAGCGTGCGCGGCGACCTGCTGTTCAAGCTCGGCCGCCGCGGCGAGGCGCGCGTCGAGTTCGAGCGCGCCGCCGGCATGACGCGCAACGAGCGCGAGCGCGAATTCCTGCTGGAGCGCGCCCGGGAGGCGGGCGCGCCACGCGCCTGAGACTCAGTGCGCCGCGTTCTGGCGCGGCATGCGCTTGTACACCAGCAGGCGCCCCTTGTAGGCTTCTCCTTCCGCCCCGGCAGGGCGGTCGAGCCGCTGCTCCTCCAGCRAGAACCCCAGCGCCGCCATCCACCGGTTGAAGGCGGGGCGGTTGCCGCGGTCCGGATCGACGATCCACACTTCCGCCGCCGGGCTGGCGTGGCGTTCGATAAAGCGGGCGAGCTTGCCGTCGGTGTCGCGCTCATAGAGCAGGTCGCTGCCGATGATCAGGTCGAACAGGCCTTGAACGTCGGGCACGCCGGGCAGGCTGGGGTCGCTGCCGTCTGCCGCGCCCCAATGCCCGTGCCGGTATTTCATCGGCGGCAGGCCGTTGAGGCGCGCGTTCTCCTCGAGGAAGGGGCCCGCCATCGGGTGGCAGTCGCTGGCGGTCACATCGGCCCCGCGACGGTGCGCGACCAGGCTGGCCAGCGCCGTGCCGCAGCCGAGTTCCAGGATGCGCTCGGCGGGGTCCACCGGGCGTGTTGCGATGCGTGCCGCCAGCAGCGCGCCGGACGGCCACAACATGCCGAACAGTGGCCAGGAGGCGGAAGAAATGCCCATGCGCTCGGCGTCGCCGTCCGGGTCGTGGAATTGCTGCTTGTCCAGCAGGCAGCGAATGACCAGGTCGGGCACGCCCGTGATGGCAACGCGCTCTTGCTTGGTTTGATACCCGGGCATTGGAGAGGGGGAGGCCGGGAACCGGCCCCGCTAGAGGAGGGAGAGCGGGCAGTATGCCCGAAATGTGCCGCCGCGGCCCGGAGTTCGCTGCCGGCCGCGCGGAAAAGGAACCTTTCAGGCACCTGCGGGTGCGCGGGCAGGCCCGCAAGCGCAGCAAGCGCCCGGCGCGGTGCCCGGCACTTGCTCTTACGCTTGTTTTCGCGCTTGTTCCCGCGTTTGTCCCCGCGCTTGTCCCCGCATCAACCCGGAGCATCCTCCAGCGTGACCAGTTGCGCGCCGTCCTGCACCTGGTCGCCCACGGCGTACAGCACCTCCTGCACCACGCCGTCGGTAGGCGCGGTCAGGGTGTGCTCCATCTTCATCGCCTCCATCACGATCAGCGGGTCGCCCTTGCCGATCGTGGCACCGGCCTGGACCATCACCGCGATGATGCGGCCCGGCATCGGCGCCACCAGCTTGCCGCCCTCGGCGTCGCCGCCGCCCGCGTGCGCCAGCGGATCGATCAGGTCGAGCCGGGTCTGACGGTTGCCGCTGAACACGTAGATCGCATCGCCCTCGAGGTGGGTGCTGCCCTTGACCGTGCGCTCGCCCAGGTCGATCGCATGGCTGCCGCCGGCGCTGGCCACGCGCAAGGGCACGGTGTGGTCGCCCACCGTCAGCCATTGCCGCGTGCCGTCGCTGCGCACGCTGGCGACGGTCTCGCCGTCGCCGCTGCGCAGGCGGTACTGGCTGGTGGCCTCGCCGTTCAGGCGCCAGGCGCCACCATGCTGCCACGGCGAATGCGCATCGGCCGGGTCCACGCGCCGGGTGCGCGCCTGCTCGTCGAGCAGCGCCGCCACGGCCAGCGCGATGCCATCCATGCCCACCGGCGCGGCAGGCGGAAACAATGCCGCCTGGTTGCGCTCGATCAGCCCGGTATCCAGGTCGGCCTTGGCAAACGCCTGCGAGGTCACCAGTCGCTGCAGGAAGGCGATATTCGTGGACAGGCCCACCACGTGGTATTCGGCCAGCGCCTGTGCCATGCGTGCCAGCGCTTCTTCGCGGTCGCGGCCCCATACGATCAGCTTGGCGATCATGGGGTCGTAGTACGGGCTGATGGTGTCGCCCTCGCGCACGCCCGAATCGATGCGCACGCCGGCCGGCGCGCCATGGTCCTGGCCGCGCTCGAACTGCACTGCCGCCGGCGTGCGCAGGTAGCGCAGCGTGCCGGTGGACGGCAGGAACTGCTTGTCCGGGTTCTCGGCATAGACACGCGCCTCCAGCGCATGGCCGTGGATGCGCAGCTGATCCTGCTTCAGCGGCAGCGGCTCGCCGGACGCCACGCGCAGCTGCCACTCCACCAGGTCCTGCCCGGTGATCATCTCGGTCACGGGATGCTCSACCTGCAGGCGGGTGTTCATCTCCATGAAATAGAAGGAGCCGTCCTGGTTGGCGATGAACTCCACCGTGCCGGCACCCACGTAGCCCACCGCCTGCGCCGCGGCCACCGCCGCCTCGCCCATGGCGCGCCGGCGCTCCTCGCTCATGCCAGGCGCCGGCGCTTCTTCCAGCACCTTCTGGTGRCGCCGCTGCASCGAGCARTCGCGCTCGAACAGGTAGACGCAGTTGCCATGCGTGTCGGCGAACACCTGGATTTCGATATGGCGCGGGCGCGTGAGGTATTTCTCCACCAGTACCTTGTCGTCGCCGAAGCTGGCCGAGGCCTCGCGCTTGACCGACGCCAGCGCCGCCTCGAACCCGTCGCCGCCTTCCACCACGCGCATGCCCTTGCCGCCGCCGCCGGCGCTGGCCTTGAGCAGCACGGGGTAGCCGATGCGGTCCGCTTCGCGGCGCAGCAGCGCCGGGTCCTGGTCCTCGCCGTGATAGCCGGGCACCAGCGGCACCGCGGCCTTTTCCATCAGTTGCTTGGCCGCGCTCTTGCTGCCCATGGCGCGGATGCTGGCCGCCGGCGGCCCGATGAAGACCAGGCCCGCGGCCGCGCAGGCCTCGGCGAAGCCGTCGTTCTCCGACAGGAAGCCGTAGCCCGGGTGGACCGCCTGGGCGCCGGTGGCCTTGGCCACCTCGATGATGTGCTCGCCGCGCAGGTAGCTGTCGCGCGCCGCCGCGCCGCCGATATGCACTGCCTCGTCGCACAGCGCCACGTGGCGCGCGCCGGCGTCGGCGTCCGAGTAGACCGCCACCGTGCGGATGCCGAGGCGGCGGCAGGTGGCCGCTACGCGGCAGGCGATTTCGCCGCGGTTGGCGATGAGGATCTTGTTGAACATGGTGGTGGTTCCTTGTCTCGGAGACTTGTTTTAGGCTGTTCGGTGCGGTTCTCGGGGCGCTGGCCGACCCTTAGCTAGGCTTCCAGGCCGGCGCCCGCTTTTCCAGGAAAGACCTCACGCCCTCGCGCCCTTCTTCCGAGGCGCGGATCGCGGCAATCCGCTCGGCGGTATCCGCGAGCAGGTCGTCGTCGATCATGCGCCCGGCCACTTCCTGCACCAGGCGCTTGCTTTCGCGCACGGCGTTCGGGCTGTTGGCCACCAGAGCGGCGGCCAGTTCAGCCACCTTGGCATCCAGGCCTTCGGCCGGCACCACCGCATGCGCGAAGCCCAGGCGCAGCGCTTCGGCCGCGCCGAAGCGCTCGGCCGTGATGAAGTAGCGGCGCGCGGCCTGCTCGCCCATGGCGCGGATCACGTAGGGGCTGATGGTGGCCGGCAGCAGGCCAAGGCGCGCTTCCGACAGGCAGAAGGTCACGCCTTCGGCCGCCACCGCGATATCGCAGGCAGCCACCAGGCCCACGCCGCCGGCGTAGGCGTCGCCGTGGATGCGCGCGATCACCGGCTTCGGGCAGGCCCAGATGGTGTGCAGCATCTGCGCCAGCGTCATCGCATCGGACCGGTTCTCGTCGTGCGAGTAGCCGGCCATCTTCTTCATCCAGTTCAGGTCGGCGCCGGCGCAGAAGGCCGGGCCATTGCCGGCCAGCACGATGGCGCGCACCGAGGGCTCGCTGCCCAGCGCGCGGAAGGCGCCGGTCAGCTCGGCGATCACGGTTTCGTTGAAGGCGTTGCGCACGTCGGGCCGGTTCAGCGTGACGGTGGCCACGTGCTGCGCGGTGGTGACGGTGAGGGTGGTGAATTCCATTTCGGTGTCCTGTAGCGGTGCGTGGGCGTGGGGCAGGGCGTTACATGCGGAACACGCCGAACTTCATCTCGCCGATCGGCGCGTTGAGGCTGGCCGACAGGCCCAGGCCCAGCACCGTGCGCGTCTGCGCGGGGTCGATCACGCCGTCGTCCCACAGCCGCGCGCTGGCGTAGTAGGGGTGGCCCTGGTGCTCGTACTGGTCGCGGATCGGCTGCTTGAACTTGTCTTCTTCCTCCGCGCTCCAGCTGCCGCCCCTGGCTTCGATGCCGTCGCGGCGCACGGTGGCCAGCACGCTGGCGGCCTGCTCGCCGCCCATCACGGARATGCGGGCGTTCGGCCACATCCACAGGAAGCGCGGCGAATACGCGCGCCCGCACATGCCGTAGTTGCCCGCGCCGAACGAGCCGCCGATGATCACGGTGAACTTCGGTACTTGCGCCGTGGCCACGGCCGTCACCATCTTGGCGCCGTTGCGGGCGATGCCTTCGTTCTCGTACTTGCGGCCCACCATGAAGCCGGTGATGTTCTGCAGGAACACCAGCGGGATCTTGCGCTGGCAGCACAGCTCGATGAAGTGCGCACCCTTGAGCGCGGACTCCGAGAACAGGATGCCGTTGTTGGCGACGATGCCCACCGGGTAGCCCCAGATCCGCGCAAAGCCGCACACCAGCGTGGTGCCGTAGCGCGCCTTGAACTCGTCGAAATCGGAGTCGTCGACGATGCGGGCGATGACTTCGCGCACGTCATAGGGCTTGCGCGTGTCGGTGGGGATCACGCCGTACAGCTCTTCCACCGGATAGCGCGGGGGCAGCGGCTCGTGCAGGCGGATCTGGTCCGGCTTGCGGCGGTTCAGGTGCTGCACGATATTGCGYGCCAGCGACAGCGCGTGCYCRTCGTTCTGCGCGAARTAGTCGGCCACGCCGGACAGGCGCGTATGCACRTCCGCRCCGCCCAGGTCYTCGGCGCTGACTTCYTCKCCGGTTGCCGCCTTCACCAGCGGCGGGCCGCCCAGGAAGATGGTGCCCTGGTTCTTGACGATGATGGATTCGTCGCTCATGGCCGGCACGTAGGCACCGCCGGCCGTGCACGAGCCCATCACCACCGCGATCTGCGGGATGCCCTGCTTGGACAGGTTGGCCTGGTTGTAGAAGATGCGGCCGAAGTGGTCGCGGTCGGGGAAGACGTCGTCCTGGTTGGGCAGGTTAGCGCCGCCCGAGTCCACCAGGTAGATGCAGGGCAGGTTGTTCTGCTCGGCGATCTCCTGCGCGCGCAGGTGCTTGCGCACGGTCAGCGGGTAGTAGGTGCCGCCCTTGACGGTGGCGTCATTGCAGACGATCACGCATTCCTGGCCGGCCACGCTGCCGATGCCGGTGATGATGCCGGCGCCCGGCGCCGCGTTGTCGTACATGTCGTAGGCCGCCAGCTGCGACAGCTCCAGGAACGGCGTACCCGGATCGAGCAGTTGCTGCACGCGCTCGCGCGGCAGCAGCTTGCCGCGCCCGAGGTGCTTGGCGCGGGCTTCCTCGCCGCCGCCTTCCGCCAGCTTGGCGATCTTCGCCTTGAGGTCGACGACCAGCGCTTGCATGGCGTCGGCATTGGCGCGGAAGGATTCCGAACGCGCATTGAGTTTGGTTTCGAGCGTGGGCATAGGTCTCGGGTCCGGGTTCTTGTCTGTCTGTGGATCGCGGCGGTGCTGGCGCAATGGCTTACATGGTCTCGGCGTACAGTTCGCGCCCGATCAGCATGCGGCGGATCTCCGAGGTGCCGGCGCCGATCTCGTACAGCTTGGCGTCGCGCCACAGGCGGCCCACYGGGTATTCGTTGATATAACCGTTGCCGCCCAGGATCTGCACCGATTCRCCGGCCATCCAGGTGGCTTTCTCGGCCGTGTACAGGATCACCGCGGCGCAGTCCTTGCGCACCTGGCGCACGT